>DASPOP010000416.1:0-11500 GCA_035625955.1 Steroidobacteraceae bacterium
GATCCTCGTGCTCTATTACTCCCGCGGCGGCGCCACCGCCGAGCTCGCCCGGCACGTCTGCCGGGGAGTCGAGTCGGTTCCGGGAGCGAGCGCGCGGCTGCGCACCGTGCCGCCGGTCGCGGCGGCGAGCGAAGCCCCGCCGCGCGCAGTACCCGCGAGCGGGCCGCCCTACGCGACGCTCGAGGACCTGCGCGAGATGGCCGGGCTGGTGCTCGGAAGCCCGACGCGCTTCGGCAACATGGCGGCGCCCCTCAAGTATTTCCTCGACGGCACCTCGAGCCTGTGGCTGAGCGGCGCGCTCGCGGGCAAGCCCGCCGGCGTATTCACCTCGACGCAGACGCTGCACGGCGGCCAGGAGACCACCCTGGTGTCGATGATGCTGCCGCTGTTGCATCACGGCATGTATCTCGTCGGCCTGCCCTACACCGAGCGGGCGCTCAACGAGACCTCGAGCGGCGGAACCCCTTACGGCGCATCGCACGTCGGCCGCACCGAACAGGCGCCCGCGCTCACGGCGGACGAGCAGTCGCTCGCCCAGGCGCTCGGCCGCAGAGTCGCCCGGCTTGCCGTGCAGCTCAGTGCGGCGGCGCCGGCGCGCGGCGCAACAGCACGTCGCGAATGAAAGGCACGGTGAGGCGGCGTTGCGCGGCGAGCGCGGCCTCATCGAGCGTATCGAGCAGCTCATAGAGCCGCCGCATGTCGCGCGGATAGCGCCGCCGCAGCCACTGCCAGGTCTCCTCGGGGAGCTCGAGGCCCCGCAGGCGCGCGCGCAGCTCGAGCGCGGCGTGCTGCTCGGCCTCGTCGAGCACGCGCAGCGCCAACACCGCGCCCGCCGCGCAACGGGATCCGAGGTCCGGCAGCGCCCAGCGCAACAGCGCGGGCGGCGTCTGCGCCGCGACCACCAGCGCGCCGCCCGCCTCCTCGGTCTCGCGCAGCAGGCCGAACAGCCGCCGCTCCCAGGCGAGCTCGCCGGCGACTGCGTCGAGGTCGTCGAGGCACAGGCACTCGAGCTGCGCTAGCCCGTCGAGCACCCCGACTCCCAGAGGCGCGACTTCGCCGAGCGGCACATAGCCGGCGCGCGCGCGCGCGCTCGCGGCCGCGCAGATCGCCTGCAGCAGGTGGGTCTTGCCGGCGCCGCCCGGCCCGCACAGCCAGGTCACGCCGCGCGACTCGCCGGCGGCAACGGCGCGCGCGTGCGCGAGCGCCTCGGCATTGCGTCCCGGCAGAAAGCTTCCGAACAGCGCGCGGTCCGGGAGCCGCACCCCGAGTGGCAGCTGTTGCATGCGCTTAGGCAGGGCGCGCCGGCGTCCACACCCGGCGTGTGAAGCTGGCGACGTAGTGCAGACCCGAGAGCACGGTGCTGGCGAGGGTGAGCACCGCCGCGGCGTCGAGTATCTCGCGCGGCGGCACGCCGGCGGCCGCATTCAGCACGACCAGCATCACGTACAGGAGCTGCAGCCCGGTGTTGATCTTGCTGAGAATCGTCGGCCGGCCGCGCAGCGGGCCGAACCACAGCCGGTAGACCAGCGCGCCGAGCCCGATCATGACGTCGCGCGCCACCACTGCCGCGGTCAGCCACCAGGGCACCAGCCCGAGCCAGGCCGACTCGACGAACACCGTCACCAGCAGCAGCTTGTCGGCCAGCGGATCGAGAACCTTGCCGAGCTCGGAGGTCCAGTGGAAACGCTTGGCGAGATAGCCGTCGAGGCCGTCGGAGACGGCCGCCGCGACGAACAGCGCGAGCGCGGTCGGCATCGCGCCGGCGGCGAGCGCTCGGGCGATCGGCCAGATCAGCGCGAGGCGGACCAGGCAGATGAAGTTGGGAAGGTGGCGCACGATGGAGCGACGCAGACCAGTGGGCGGCGCGGCCCTCAACCCTGCGGCTGATAGCGATACACGAGCGGCGCGCCGGAGCCGCTGCGGACCATGTGCGTCGAGGCCGAGAGCTCGTGCTCGAGGGCGGCGGAGCCGCCGCGCATGTCCACCTCGAAGAGCACGCTGCCGGCGTCGACCTCGGCGATGTCCGCGCGGCGCACGCCGGGAATGCTCTGCAGCAGCCGCTCGACCGCCGCGTAATCGGCCAGCCCGGCGACGCCCTCGATGCGCACCCGCGCGGCGGCCTCGGGCTGTCCCGCCGCCCCCGGCGGCGGCGCCAGCAGATCGACCGCGTGATCGATGCCGGCGCTCAGCGGGCCGGTCCAGCTCTCGTTCAGCGCGCGCGTGTACAGCGTCCACTGCAGCTGTCCGGCCGCCAGGCCCGCCGCGTCGGCGCGCCCCACCAGCACCTCATCGCCGCCGTAGCGCTGCGCCGACTGCAGCAGGCTGTCGGCGCCGAGCGTATTGCCGCCGCCGTCGACCACCGTCAGCGGGATCACACTGATCGGCAGCCCGCGCTCGGTGGCGGTGCGCTCGAGCTCGACACGCGCCGCGTCGGCATCGGCGCGCCCGGGCGTCGGGTACAGCACCACCAGGGTGAACGGGCGCTCGCGCTCCCAGACGCTGCGGCCGGCCGTGTCGATGGCGTGCCCGACGGCCGCGGCGTCGAACACGACCTGCGGCTCGCCGCGGGGGCCTGGGGCATAGCTCTTCACATACCTGGCGGCGTCGGCGATCACGCCGGCGAGCGCCGGATCCTCGGCGGACTCGCGCCGTCCGGTGGCGCGCACCAGCGCCTGGCGCATGGCATTCTGCACCGCGGTGACGGACTGCTCGTTGAGATCGACCTCGTAGACCCGTACCGGCCGCAGCGCCCATGCCGACGACGGCAGCGCGCCCAGCAGCGCGGCGAGCGCTGCCAGAGCTGCGCGCACGCACGGCTTTGCAGCAGTAGAGATTGGATAGGGTTGCGACATCGTCCGGATCGCACACGCGGGCGGTGCACGGAATGTACAATAGCACACGCGCCGCTAACCGACGGCGCCGGCTGCGCCCGCCAAATCTTATGACTGAGCGATCTGGCATTACTTATCGTGATGCCGGCGTCGACATCGACGCCGGCGACGAGTTGGTCGAGCGCATCAAGCCGCTGGTGCGGCGCGCGCAGCGGCGCGAAGTGCTCGCGGGCATCGGCGGCTTCGGCGCGCTGGTGGAGCTGCCGGCAGGCTACCGCAAGCCGGTGCTGGTCTCGGGCACCGACGGCGTCGGCACCAAGCTGCGTCTCGCGATCGACTTAGGTCGGCACGACACCATCGGCATCGACCTGGTGGCGATGTGCGCCAACGATGTCGTGGTGCAGGGCGCGGAGCCGTTGTTCTTCCTCGACTACTACGCCACCGGCAAGCTGCGCGTCGCGGTGGCCGAGGCGGTGGTGCGCGGCATCGTCGAGGGCTGCGTACAGGCGGGCGCGGCGCTGGTCGGCGGCGAGACGGCCGAGATGCCCGGCATGTATCACGGCGAGGATTACGATCTCGCCGGGTTCTGCGTCGGCGTGGTCGAGAAGGATGCGATCATCGACGGCGCGCGCACCGCGGCCGGGGATGCCATCATCGGCCTCGCCTCCTCCGGACCGCATTCCAACGGCTACTCGCTCATCCGCAAGCTCCTGACGCATGCCAGGGCGACGCCCGACACGGTGGTGAGCGGGCGACCGCTCTACGAGCGGCTGCTCGCGCCGACCAGGATCTACGTGAAGCCGCTGCTCGCGCTGCTCAAGGCGCTGCCGGTGCACGCGCTGGCGCACATCACCGGCGGCGGCTTGACGGACAACGTCCCGCGGGTGCTGCCTGAGGGCCTCGAGGCGGTGCTCGAGCGGGCGCGCTGGCACCGCGATCCGGTGTTCGACTGGCTGCAGCACGCCGGCAACATCGACCCGGCCGAGATGTACCGCACCTTCAACTGCGGCATCGGCATGGTGGCGATCGTGCCGCGGGAGCGCGCCGCGGCCGCCGTGGAGTTTCTCGGCGCGCACGGCGAGACCGCCGCCGTCATCGGCGAGGTGCAGCCGGGCGGCCGCGGCGTGCACATCCGGGAATGAGCGCCGCCACGCCGATCAGGCTCGCGATCCTGATCTCCGGGCGCGGCTCCAACATGGAGGCGCTGGCGAGCGCCTGCGCCAGCGGCGCCCTCGCGGCACGCATCGCGGTCGTGATCGCCGATCGGGGCGGCGCCGCCGGACTCGATGCGGCGCGCGCGCGTGGCCTCGAGACCGCCGCCGTGGTGCATCGGGGCGAGCGGCGCGGCTTCGAGCGCGAGCTCGGCGCGGTGATGGAGCGGCACCGCCCGGACGCCGTGGCGCTCGCCGGCTTCATGCGCGTGCTGTCGGCGGAATTCGTGGCGCAGTATCTCGGCCGCATGTTCAACATCCATCCGTCGCTGCTGCCGAAACACCGCGGGCTCGACACGCACCGCCGCGTGCTGGCCGCGGGCGATGCGGTCCACGGCGCCAGCGTCCACTTCGTCACGCCGGAGCTCGACGCGGGGCCGGTGGTGCTGCAGTCGCAGGTCGCGGTTCTGCCGGGGGACAGCGAGACGACGCTCGCCGCGCGCGTGCTCGCCACCGAGCACGTCATCTATCCGCGCGTCCTCGGCTGGTTTGCCGACGGGCGTCTGGTGTGGCGCGACGACGCGGCGTGGCTCGACGGGCGGCGGCTCACGGCGCCGCTGCTGGAGGATTTCCGTGCCGCGGCCTCTGCGTGAAGCGGCCGCGCCCGGGGGGCCGGGGCGGGCGCGGAGCGCGCTGCTGCTGCTCGCGCTGACGATCACCGCAGTGACGGGCGCCGCCCGAGCCGACGAGCTCAAGCCCTATCAGGCGACCTACGCCGGCATCTGGAACGACATGAAGGTCGCGGTCTCGCACCTCAAGCTCGAGCACACCGGCGACACCTGGACCACCACCTCGAGCAGCTCGCCGCACGGCATCATCGGCCATCTTGCCGCGGGCATCTTTCCGCCGCGTCAGGTGAGCGTGGTGCGCGTCACGGCCTCGGGCGTTGAGCCGCAGAGCTTTCGCTCAGAAGGCGGCAAACGCGACAAGTCCATCAACCTCGTCTACGACTGGCCGGGCACGCGGGTCACCGGACTCTACGAAGGCACACAGGTGGACCAGGCGCTCGCGCCCGGGGTGCAGGACGATGGCTCCGTGCAGCTCGCCCTGATCGTCGAGCTGCTCGCGGGCCGCACGCCGCGCAGCTTCCGCATGATCGACCGCAACGGCACGCGCGAGTACCAGTTCGCGCGCGACGGCGAAGCCACTCTGCAGACGGCGATCGGCGCGGTCCGTACCGTGGTCTACCGCGCGCAGAAGGCCGGCTCGCCGCGCATCACGCGCTTCTGGTGCGCCCCCGAGCGCGGCTACGTGCCGTTGAAGGTCGAGCAGACCCGAGGCGACGAGGTGCAGTGGACCATGGAGATCGAGAGCCTGACGCGCGGCTGAGGCGGCCGCCGACGCTGCTCAGGTCTTCGGCAGCGTCACTCCGCGTTGACCCTGGTACTTGCCGCCACGGTCCTTGTAGGAGGTCGCGCACACCTCGTCCGACTCGAAGAACAGCATCTGCGCGACGCCTTCGTTGGCGTAGATCTTGGCCGGGAGCGGCGTGGTGTTGGAGAACTCGAGCGTGACGTGTCCCTCCCACTCGGGCTCCAAAGGCGTTACGTTCACGATGCATCCGCAGCGCGCATAGGTGCTTTTCCCGAGCGTGACCACCAGCACGTTGCGGGGGATTCTGAAGTACTCCACCGTGCGCGCCAGGGCGAATGAGTTGGGCGGGATGATGCAGACTTCGCCGGCGAAGTCGACGAAGCTCTTCTCGTCGAAATTCTTCGGATCGACGATGGTCGAGTTGATGTTGGTGAAGATCTTGAACTCGCCCGCGCAGCGCACGTCGTAGCCGTAGCTCGAGGTGCCGTAGGAGACGATCCGGTGGCCGTTGCTCTGGCGCACCTGCCCCGGCTCGAAGGGCTCGATCATGCCGTGCTCGCGCGCCATGCGGCGGATCCAGTTGTCGGACTTGATGCTCATGAGTTGCTTCAGGTTTCCTCGATGACGATCTTGGGAAATACGCTGCTGCGGTCGCGCGCCCGCACCGCCAGCGCTCCGGCGGTCCGGCGCGCCATCTCGAAATAGCAGCGGGCGCGCGGCGACTCGGGCGCGGCGATCACGGTCGGGCGACCGCCGTCGGCCTCCTCGCGGATGCGCGCATCGAGCGGCAGCTCGCCGAGCAGCTTCACCCCGTACTGTGCGGCCATGCGCGCGCCGCCGCCGGCTCCGAAGATGTGCTCGGTGTGACCGCAGCTCGAGCAGATGTGCACGCTCATGTTCTCGATCACGCCGAGCACCGGCACGGCGACCTTCTCGAACATCTTGAGCCCCTTGCGGGCGTCGGCGAGCGCGATGTCCTGCGGCGTGGTGACGATCACGGCGCCCGCCACCGGCACCCGCTGGGCGAGCGTCAGCTGGATGTCGCCGGTGCCGGGCGGCATGTCGACCACCAGATAATCGAGGGCTCCCCACAAGGTGTGGTCGAGCAGCTGCGTGAGCGCCTGCGTGACCATCGGCCCGCGCCACACCATCGGCTGCTCGGCATCCACCAGGAATCCGATCGACATGGCGCTCACGCCGTGCGCCGCCAGCGGCTTCAGGCGCTTGCCGTCGGCCGATACCGGCCGCTCGGCCGCGAGCCCCAGCATCAGGGGCTGACTCGGCCCATAGATATCGGCGTCCAGTATCCCGACCCGGGCGCCCTGCGCGGCCCAGGCGAGCGCCAGATTGACCGCCACGGTGGATTTGCCCACGCCCCCCTTGCCGGAGGCCACGGCGACGATGTTCTTGATCTCCCCGAGCGGCTTGAGTCCCCGCTGCACGGCGTGGGCGCCGATTTGCGCCTCGAGCTCGATGGCGAGCGGCGCGTGGATACCGGCCGCGGCGAGCGTCGCGGCGAGGGCCGCGGCCAGCTCGTCCCGATAGCCGCCGACGGGATAACCCAGGACGATCTGCGCGGTGTAACCTGCGCCGTCGGCGCTCAGCCCGCGCAGCGCCTGCGCGGAACCGAGCGTCTCGCCGAGATAAGGATCGATATACGCTTCGAGCGCGTCGCGCACGGCGTTCACGGGGGGCTCGGGAGCCATGTTGAGAGAGTCCGGCGGGTCCTGCTGTGAATTGTATCAACCCGGCCGGGTAGCAGGGCTGTGGCATAATTGCACCGCCGTCGCTATGTACGCTTGATTACATCCGCGCCCCACAACGGACCTGACTGCGGCTGCGTGGCCGCACGGGCATTCTGTTGCCCGCGGGTGCGCACCCGGGCCCCGCCCGCGCAGCCCGGGCGCCGAACCACCGCATGAGCTTTTTCACCAACCTGCGCGCCGACCGGCTGATCCACGAGATCCGCACCTCGAGCGATCCGTCGAGCCCCGCTACCCAAAAGGCGGTGGCGGCGCTCAAGCAGGTGGGTCCGGGGGCCATCGAGTCCATATTCGCGGCGCTGCCCGAGGCCGACAAGGGCGCGACCATGGCCCTGATCGACGTGCTCGCGTCGCTCGCGAGTCAGAAGACCTTCCCCCAGTTCATGCAGGGGCTGATCGAGGGCAGTCCGCGCGTCATCTCGGGCATCACCTGGGCGCTCACCAGCAACCGCACCTATCCCGCGCACCTGCTGCTCGATGCGCTCAACACCCAGGGCATCTCCAAGTCGGCCCTGCTCGAGGTGATCACCGCGCAGAAGTCGCGCTTCTCGGTGCGCGAGCTGCTCACCGCGGCCTACGCCCAGGAACCGAACGAGAAGGCGGCCCTGTTCCGCATCATCGGCGAGATCGCCGACAAGAGCTCGCTCCCCGAGCTCATCGGCCGCGTCCAGGGCAAGGATCCGATCGCGCGCGTGCACATCATCAACACCCTCGGGCGCTTCAACACGCCGGAGGTGCAGAGCACGCTGATGGGCCTGCTCAAGGATTCCAACAAGCTGATCCGCAGCGCGACGCTCTCGGCGCTGCAGCGCATGGATGGGCCCATCGACGTCCAGCAGGTGTGCGCGCTGCTGCGCGATCCGGAAATCGAGGTGCTCAACAAGGCCGTCGACGTGGTCATCAAGGCCAACAACCCGGAGACGATCCGCTTCCTGATCGAGGTGCTCAAGGACGAGAACGAGAACTCGCGGCGCGCCGCCGTCGAGGTGCTGAACGAGGTCGGCGACGCCAAGTCGGTCAAGTACCTGCTGGAGGCGCTCAAGGACAGCGACTGGTGGGTGCGCAGCCGCGCGGCCGACGCGCTCGGCAAGATCGGCGGCCCGAAGGTGATCGACGCGGTGCTGGCGCTGGTGCGCGACAAGGACGAGGACATCCGCCGCGCCGCCATCGAGATCCTCAACCAGACCAAGGACGAACGCGCGGTCGACTCGCTCATCCAGGCGACGCGCGACAGCGACTGGTGGGTGAGCGAGCGCGCCGTGGACGCGCTGGCCGAGATCGGCAGCAAGCGCGCCGTGCCGCGCCTGATGGAGATGCTGCATACCGGCAGCCACGGCAAGGCGCTGCCGATCGTGGTGCGCGCGCTCGGCAGGCTCGGCGACAGCAAGCTGGTCGACACGCTGCTGCCGCTGGTGGCGCGTCCCGAGCGCGAGATCCGCATCGAGGCCATGCAGGCGCTCTCCAAGGTGGCGGACGAGGCCCGTGCCGACCAGGTGCGCCAGGAGCTGCAGGCGCAGGCCGCCTCGCAGGATCAGACCATCTCGCGCATGGCCGCGGCGGCGGTCACCGAGCTCGACAACCGCATCGCCGGCATCGTTCCCCTGGCGCCGGGCGCCCCCGGCACCACAGCCCTCCCCACCAGCCTGCCGCCGGCCGCGGCGCAGAGCGGCGTGCGGCCGCCGCCGCAGGCGGCCGCCCCCGAGCCCACGCGCACGGTGGTGATCAACGATCAGGCGCGGCGCCAGGCCGAGGCCGCGGCCGCGGCGGCCTCGAGGCTCGACATCCAGACGCTCAAGCCCGGCGACATCATCGAGGGCCGTTACAAGTACATCGACCGCATCGGCCGCGGCGCCTTCGGCACCGTGCTGCTGATGGAGGACACGGTGGTCGATGAGCGCCTGATCCTCAAGTTCCTCAACCCGAATGTCTCGCAGGACGAGGAAGTGATGAAGCGCTTCGTCCACGAGCTGCGCTACTCACGCAAGATCACCCACAAGAACGTCATCCGCATCTACGACTTCCTCTACATCCAGGGCAACTACGCCATCTCGATGGAGTACTTCCCCTCGCACACGCTCGGCGGCGAGGTCGTCAACGAGAAGCCGGTCGAACTGAAGCGCGCCATGCAGTTCGGCATCGACATCTGTACCGGCATGGCGGTGGCGCACCAGCAGGGCATCGTGCATCGCGACCTCAAGCCCGCCAACGTGCTCATCAATCAGGAGGGCCTGCTCAAGATCGTGGACTTCGGCGTCGCGGCGGCGCAGCGCGAGGGCGACACGCAGCTCACCAAGACCGGCTACGTCATCGGCTCGCCGAAGTACATGGCCCCCGAGCAGATCCTCGGCAAGAAGGTCGACGAGCGCGCCGACATCTACGCGCTCGGCGTGATGCTCTACGAGATGGTGACCGGCGTGCCGCCCTACTCGCGCGGCGACCACATGTCGGTCATGTACCAGCACGTGCAGGGCAAGGCGCGCGTGCCGCAGGACCTCAATCCCAACCTGCCGCCGGGGCTCTCGGAGCTGGTGATGAAGGCGATGGCGGTCGACAAGAACAAGCGCTTCCAGAGCATGGACGACCTGCGCAGCGCGCTCGAGCGGTTCCGTTAACCAGCGCACACTTGCGCGCCGCACCCCCCGGGGGCCGCGCTCCCGCCGGGGCGCCTTGCGAAAGTTCGTGCGTTACGTCAAATTTCCGTCGTCAAGCTGTTGATGCTGCGGGCCGCGGCGGGCTAAACAGCAGCAACAGTCTCATGGGCGGGGTGATCGCGTGGCGCGCATAGATGCGTTCCTGAAGCTCGGCACGCAGCAGGGGTGCTCGGACGTGCACCTGGCGGTGGGCGTGCCGCCGATGCTGCGCATGCACGGCGACCTGCTGCCGATCAAGTTCCGCGACCTGCGCCCCGGGGAGCTCGAAGGCTATATCGCCGAGATCCTCACCAACTCCCAGAACGAGCATTTCTCCAAGGGCAACGACCTCGACTTCTCCTACGTGTCCGCCGAGGGCGGCCGCTTCCGCGTCAACGTCTACCGCAAGGACACCGGCATCGGCGCCACCTTCCGCGCCATTCCCTCGACGGTGCCGACGCTCGCCAGCCTGAGTCTGCCGCCGATCGTGACCAAGCTGTGCGATTTCCACCAGGGCATGGTGCTGGTGACCGGCTCCACCGGCACCGGCAAGTCGACCACGCTCGCGGCGATGATCGATCACCTGAACTCGACCCGCAAACTCAACATCATCAGCCTCGAGGATCCGATCGAGTTCGTGCACACCAGCAAGCAGAGCCAGGTCATCCAGCGCGAGCTCGGCACCCACATCCCGAGCTTCGCCGAAGGGGTGCGCGCCGCGATGCGCGAGGACCCCGACGTGATTCTGGTGGGCGAGTTGCGCGACGCCGAGACCATCTCGATGGCGATGACCGCGGCCGAGACCGGCCACCTGGTGCTCGGCACTCTGCACACCACCGGCGCGGTCAAGACCATCGACCGCATCATCGACGCCCTGCCGGTCGAGGAGCGCGAGCAGACCAAGAGCTTCCTGGCGCAGAGCCTGCTCGCGGTCGTGACCCAGGTGCTGGTGAAGACCGCCGACTCGCACGGCCGCCGCGCGGTGTGCGAGATCCTGATGATGACCAAGGCGATCGCCAAGCTCATCCAGACCGAGCAGACCCACCAGATTCCGAGCCAGCTGCAGATGGGGCGCGACCTCGGCATGCAGCTGCTCGACCAAGCGCTGCTCGCGGCGATCAACGCGCGCACCATCGATCCCGACGACGCCTACAACTTCGCGAGCGAGAAGCGCAACTTCCAGAAGTTCGTGACCGACACCAGCCTGCTGCCGAAGATGGATAGCGCGCCGCCGGCAGCCAGCTCGGCGTCCGGTTAGGCCGTGTAGCGGAGCCGCCGTGCCACAGATCGATGCTTACTTAAGCGAGATCCTCGAGAAACGGGGCTCGGACCTGCATTTCATCGCCGGCGACCCGCCGCGCATCCGTGTGCACGGCGATCTGGGGCCGCTGAGGCCGGACAAGCTCGCCCCTGACTACGTCAAGGCGGTGCTGTACGAGATCATGCCGAAGACCGCGGTCGACCGCTTCGAGAAGAAGGACGGCGCCGACTTCGCCTATACGCTGGAAGGCAAGGGCCGCTTCCGCGTCAACATCATGCGCCAGCTGAACGGCATGGGCGCGGTCATGCGGGCGATCCCCTCCAAGGCCCTGACGCTCGAGGAGCTCAAGCTCCCGGACGCGGTGCATCAGCTGTGCCGCGCCAACAGCGGGCTGATCCTCGTCACCGGCAAGACCGGCTCCGGCAAGTCCACCACGCTCGCCGCGATGATCGACGACATCAACCGGCGGGTGCAGGGCCACATCCTCACG
>DASPOP010000417.1:0-7656 GCA_035625955.1 Steroidobacteraceae bacterium
CTGCTCGTCGCGGCGCGAGCGCGCCAGGAAGCCGGTCCGCAGCAGGTTCTTCTCCGGAGTCGAATGCTCATCCAGGCACGACTCCGAGCAGTGATGGTTGGTGAGGATCAGCCCGTCGGGCGAGACGAAAGAGGCCGTGCAGTTCGAGAGGCGGATGACGGAGCTGCGCACCCGGTCGAGCCACGGCCGGCTGATGTCCGCCCCGTACCTGCGCTTGAGGAGATCGCCCGGGAAGTTGTCGAAGGTCCACATGCCCGGGTCGGCGTGGGCCCGCGGGGCCGCGAGCAGCAACGGCAGGCCCGCGAGCACGGCGAGCACCGGCAGAGCGGAGAGAGCGCGGCGCATGGATGGCCCTTCCTGCAGCTGTTCGTGGGGGCGGCATTATCCTCGATGCGGCCCCCCGCGGCGCGCCGCTCGCGGCCTGCCCGCCGGCGCTCGGCGCGCCTGATGCTCCCTTCGGCGCTACTCGTCATCCGGGAGCAGCAGCAGCCGGGTGCCCTCGGGGCTCGAGAGCAGCGCGTTGGTCTCGCGGGCGATGCCGCGCGGCAGCGCCTCCTCGGCCACGCCGAGCGCCCGCAGCCGCTCGATCCGCTCACGCATGTCGGCCGCACGGAACACCAGCAGCGCCGCCGCGAAGGTGCGCGGGCGGTGGAAGGCGAGCGAAAGATGGTCGCTGGTGAGCGGCAGATGCAGGTAGGGAGCCTCCGCTTCGCCGGTCGCGACGAAGCCGAGGGGCTCCCAGAAGCTGCGTGCCGCGGCGAAGTCCGTGGCCGGCAGGGACAGCTGCGCGAAGTCGCCGCACAGCGAGACTTCGCCGCGGGAGCGCAGCGCGGGTGAGTAAGTGCGCGCCTCGATCACCCGCACGGATTCCCCGTGCGGCCCCTCGAAGCCGATCTCGTTGAATACCTCCTCGCCGGTGCGGCACAGCGTGAGCTCGATGCCGAGCGCGGCGAACTCGGCCAGGCAGGCGGCGACGCCGGGCCGCACGAAAGTCAGGGTGGGAGAGGCGGCACGCCGCTGGTGCAGGCCGATGTAGAGCCGGCCGTCGGTGAGCACGCCGTAGGGGTGCGCGTAGGCGTCGGTGGTGGCGGTCTGGGAAAAGCCGAGGCGCTCGTAGAACTCCACCGAGGCGCGGATATCTTCGGTCGCGAGACTCAGCTCGTGAAAGCGCCCGGGCGGCGGCAACGGCGCGTGCGCCATCAGGCGGAGGCACCGCGCGCCGCGCTCGGCAGCCGTCCCTGCTCGAGGTGCGTCCAGCCCTGGCAGTGCCCGACGATCAGATCGCTCAGGCATTGCGCGTGCAGGGCTTGCGCGTTGAGCGCCGGCACGTACTCGAAGCGCTCGCCGCCGGCGCGCATGAAGCAGTCGCGGTTCTCGATGGCGATCTCCTCCAGCGTCTCAAGGCAGTCGACCGCGAAGCCGGGGCATACCACCGTCACGCTGCGCGCGCCGCGTGCGGGCATGCTCGCCAGCACCTCGCGGGTATAGGGCTTGAGCCAGGCGCTCGGCCCGAAGCGCGACTGGAAGGCGACGCTCCATTCGCTCTCGCGCAGCATCAGCTCATCGGCCAGCAGGCGCGCGGTCTTCTGGCATTTGCAGAAGTACGGATCGCCGGCCGAGAAGTAGCGCTCGGGTATGCCGTGGAACGATATCAGCAGGTGTCCGGTGCGGCCTGCGCGGCTCCAGTGCTCGGCGACGCTCGCGCGCAGCGCCTCGACGTAGCCGGGATGATCGTGGTACTCGGCGACGAAGCGCAGCTCGGGCAGCCAGCGCCAGCGCCTGAGCTCCTCGCTCACCTGATCGTAGGCCGCCCCGGTGGTGGCGCCGCAGTACTGCGGGAACAGCGGCACCACGAGGATGCGCTGCGCACCGCAGGCGCGCAGCCGCCCGAGCGCCTGGCGCACCGAGGGCGGGCTGTAGAGCATGCCGAGCTCCACCGACAGCGGCGCGAGCACGTGCTGGGCGAGCGTGGCGGTGAGCGCCTCGCGCAGCCGCTCGGACAGGTCCCGGAGGGGGGAGCCGGCCTCGGTCCAGATCTTGCGGTACTTGCGCGCGACGCGCGCCGGCCGCAGCGGCAGCACCAGTCCGTAGAGGATCGGCAGCCACACGACGCGCGGCAGCTCCACCACGCGCGGGTCGGAGAGGAAGCGTCTCAGGTAGCGGCGCACCGCGGCCGCGGTGGGGTCTTCCGGGGTGCCGGAGTTCACGAGAAGAATGCCGATGCGCTCGGCGCCGTCGTGCTGGAAGTCCGGTGAGCTCACGTAGCGCATGAGGCCGACGCGGCGCGGCGCCTAAGCTAGCTCAGGCCGACGCACAGGTACTTTAGCTCGGTGTAATCGAGGATCCCGTAGCGCGAGCCCTCGCGGCCGACGCCGGATTCCTTGACGCCGCCGAACGGGGCGACCTCGGTGGAGATGATGCCGGTGTTGAGGCCGACGATGCCGTACTCGAGCGCCTCGGCCACGCGCCACGAGCGCGCCAGGTCCCGTGTGTAGAAGTAGGCCGCAAGGCCGAACTCGGTGTCGTTCGCCATGCGCACCGCCTCCGCCTCGGTCGCGAAGCGGAACAGCGGCGCCACCGGGCCGAAGGTCTCCTCGCGCGCCACCTTCATCTCAGCGGTCACGTCGGTGAGGATGGTCGGCTGAAAGAAGGTGCCGCCGAGCGCGTGGCGCTTACCGCCCGCGGCCAGGCGCGCGCCCTTCGCCAGCGCATCCGCGATGTGCTCTTCCACCTTGGCGAGCGCCTTCACGTCGATCAGCGGGCCCTGGTCGGTTGGACCCTTGAGGCCATCGCCCACCCGCAGCTGCGCGACCGCGTGCACCAGCTTGCGCGTGAACTCCTCGTACACCGGCGCGTGCACCAGCAGGCGGTTGGCGCATACGCAGGTCTGGCCGGTGTTGCGATACTTGCTGGCGATCGCGCCGGCCACTGCGGCATCGAGATCCGCATCCTCGAACACGATGAACGGCGCGTTGCCGCCGAGCTCGAGCGAGAGCTTCTTGACCGTGCCCGAGCACTGCGCCATCAGCTTCTTGCCGATGGCGGTCGAGCCGGTGAAGCTCAGCTTGCGCACGCTGGGGTTGGAGGTCATCTCGCCGCCGATGGCCGCCGCGTCTCCGGTGATGACGTTGAGGACCCCCGATGGCAGGCCGGCGCGCAGCGCCAGCGCCGCGAGCGCCAACGCCGAATAGGGCGTCTGGCTCGCCGGCTTCACCACCGCCGTGCAGCCGGCGGCAAGCGCCGGGCCCACCTTGCGGGTGATCATCGCGGCCGGGAAATTCCAGGGCGTGATGCATGCCACCACGCCTATCGGCTGCCGCAGCACCAGGATGCGCTTATCGACCTGATGGCCGGGGATCACGTCGCCATAGAGCCGCTTGCCTTCTTCGGCGAACCACTCGATGAATGAGGCCGCGTAGGCGATCTCGCCCTTGGACTCGGCGAGGGGTTTGCCCTGCTCGGCGGTCATGAGGGTGGCGAGATCCTCCTGGTTCGCCATGATGAGGTCGTACCAGCGGCGCAGGACCAGCGCGCGCTCGCGCGCCGTGTGCGCCGCCCACGCCGGGAAGGCCGCCGCAGCGGTCTCGATGGCACGGCGGGTTTCCGCGGCGCCCATGTCGGGGACCGTGCCGATCGGCTCACGGGTGGCCGGGTTCAGCACCTGATGGGTCGCGCCGCTCGCGGCATCCACCCATTTGCCGCCGAGGAAGGCGCGGGTACGCAGCAGGTCGGGATCTCGAAGCTTCATGGCAGCCCTGTATGCAGGTTAGGCGCGCTCGCTGTTCGCCGGTTCCGTCCCGGCGAGGTAGCGCGCGAAGAAATCGAGCGTGCGCGTGCGCGCCAGCGCCGCCGCCGGGGCGTCGTAGCTGTCGCGCTGCTCGCAGTTGAAGCCGTGTCCCGCACCCTCGTAGACGTACACCGGGGCGGCCGGCTGCGCCGCGCGGATGCGCTCGACGTCCGCGAGCGGAATGCTGCGGTCCTCGCTGCCGTAGTGATACAGCACCGGACAGCGGGGCTTGCGCTCCAGCCAGTCGCCGACCCGGCCGTAGTAGACCACCGCGGCGGCGAGCGGCAGTTCGCACGCCGCGAAATAGGCGAGGCTCCCGCCCCAGCAGTAGCCGGCGATGCCGGTGCGGCCCGAGTGCCTGACCACCGCCA
The DNA here is from genome assembly GCA_035625955.1 of Steroidobacteraceae bacterium. Lineage (GTDB taxonomy): Bacteria > Pseudomonadota > Gammaproteobacteria > Steroidobacterales > Steroidobacteraceae > 13-2-20CM-66-19. The sequence goes on from DASPOP010000417.1 coordinate 4,159, forward strand.
CCGCGGCTGCGATGTCCTTCAGCGCGGTCTCGGCCGGGATCTGCTTGCGGTAACCGGCGCCCTCCTGCATGTCCGCGGACGTGTATCCGAGCTCGATGCCGCGGCGCACGCGGTCGAACAGGGACGGGGCGATCGCGGTGTAGCCCGCGGCGGCGAAACCGTCGGTCACCGCGCGGATGTGGCCATTGATGCCGAAGATCTCCTGGATCACCACCACCGCGCCGCGCGGGCGGCCGGCGGCGGCCGTGAGCCACGCCTGAAACTCGTGACCGTCGCGGGCCATGATGGTGGTGAGCTCGCCCATGGGGATAGAATTCTAACCTGCCGCGGTTCCAGGGGGTGTCATGCTCGTCGGTCAAGCAGCCAGGCGCGTCGCCATCGTCGGTGGTGTACGCATTCCGTTCGCCCGCTCGTATACCGTCTACGCCACGGCCAGCAACCAGGACATGCTGACGGCCGCCTTCCGTGCGGTCGTCGAGCGTTTCAAGCTCCAGGGCGAGCGTCTGGGCGACGTGGCCGCCGGCGCGGTGATCAAGCACTCCAGGGACTACAACCTGACGCGCGAGTGCGTGCTCGCGGTCGGGCTCGATCCGCAGACCCCGGGGCTCGATATGCAGCGCGCCTGCGGCACCAGCCTCGAGGCGGCGATCGCCATCGGCAACAAGATCGCGCTCGGGCAGATCGACGCCGGCATCGCCGGCGGCACCGACTCGATCAGCGACGCGCCGATCGTCTATCCGCGCTCCTATCAACAGCTGCTGCTCGCGAGCTACCGCGGGCGCAACGCCTGGCAGCGCCTCAAGCCCTTCTTCGGGCTGAGACCGAAGCATTTCCGGCCGGCGCTGCCGGCGGTGGTCGAGCCGCGCACGGGGCTCTCCATGGGCCAGAGCTGCGAGCTGATGGCCAAGCGCTGGCAGATCACCCGCGCCGAACAGGACCAGCTCGCCTACGACAGCCACGTGAAGGCGGCGGCCGCGTGGAAAGAAGGCTTCTACGACGACCTGGTGGTGCCGTTTCTCGGGCTCAAGGCCGACAGCAACGTGCGCGCCGACACCAGCGTCGAGAAGCTGGGGAAACTGCGGCCGAGCTTCGCCTCCGACGGCACGCTGACCGCCGGCAACTCGACGCCGCTCACCGACGGCGCGAGCGCCATGCTGCTCGCGACGCCCGAATGGGCCGCGAAGCGCAACCTGCCGGTGCTCGGGTATCTCGCCTACGGCAAGGTCTGGGCCGTCGACTACGTGAGCGGCAAGGAGGGTCTGCTGATGGCGCCTGCCTACGCGGTGCCCGCGATGCTGCGCGATGCGAACCTCAAGCTCCAGGACTTCGACTACTACGAGATTCACGAGGCGTTCGCCGCGCAGGTGCTGTGCACGCTCAAGGCGTGGGAGACGCCCGCGTACTGCCGCGACGCACTTGGCCTGCCGGGCCCCCTGGGCCCGATCGACCGCTCGCGGCTCAACGTCAAGGGCGGCAGCGTCGCGCTCGGCCATCCCTTCGCCGCCACCGGCACGCGCATCCTGCCGACGCTCGCGAAGATGCTCGCCGGCAATGCCTCGGCCAAGCGGGGACTGATGTCGGTGTGCACCGCCGGCGGGATGGGAGTCACCGCGATCGTCGAGCGCGGATGAAAGCCGCGATCCTGCCGGGCGCGCTCACCGCCGTGGCTCTCGCCGCGGCCCCGGCCCATGCCGGCTTCAACGCCGCGCTCGCCGACTACAAGGCCGGTCACTACGACAGCGCGCGGCGCCAGTTCACCGCCATGGCCGAGCTCGGCGACTGCTCCTCGCAATTCAACCTCGGCGTGATGGCGCTGCAGGGCCAGGGAGGAGCCAAGGATGTCGGCAGCGGCATCGGTTGGCTCGAGGCGGCAGCCGCCAACGGCTGCCAGGAGCTGGTCGGAGGCCGCGTCGAGGCGCTCAAGGGCGCGTTGAGTGCGCAGGAGGAGCGCACCGCGGCCGGCATCCTGGGGCGCTACGGCCACGAGGCGCTGCACGCGCAGGGAATCGTCGACCCCGAGCTCGAATGCCGCGACCGCACACGCGCGGCGCTGTTGCAGGGGACCAAGCCCGAGTATCCGAGCTCAGGCAGCCGCCGCAACGGCCTCGTGATCGGCGAGCTCACGATCGGCCTCGACGGCCGCCCGCGCGACCCGGAGATTCTGCTGGCCGCCCCCGACGAGGCGTTCGCCGCCGCGGCGGTCGAGGCCTGGATGCATTCGCGCTTCACGCCCGCCTCGCGCAACGGCACGCCGGTGGAATCGCGCCTGCAGGTGCGGCTGCCGTTCGCAATTACCGGGGGCGAAGCGCTCTGGAGCAGCGCGCCCTACAAGGACGCGCGCGCGGCGGCGGATGCCGGCGATCCGGCCGCCGAGTACCTGCTGGGACTCGCGGGCCCGGCCGAGCCGTCGCTCGGCGTCGGACCGGCTCACGCGATGGATCTCATGATCACCGCGGCACGCGACGGCAACCCGAGCGCCCAGTACTGGCTGGGCGAGCAACTGCGGTCCGTGGCGGCCTGTCATCCGCAGACGACCGGAGCGGCGTGGTTCAGGCACGCCGCCGCGGGCGGCGACGCCTCCGCGCAGCTCGCTCTCGCCACGGATCTCGTGAGCGGCACTCCCACCGATGCGCAGGTGGGCGAGGCGCGTACCCTGCTCGAGCACGCAGCCGCCGCCGACAACTATTACGTGAGGAAGCACGTCGTGGCGTTGCTCGCCGCCTCGCCGGTCGCGGCGCTGCGCGATCCGGCGACGGCGCAGCAGGTCGCATTCAAACTCGCCCTCGGCGCTGTCCAGTCCGACCCGCAGATGTTCGAGGCGCTGGCCGCCGCAGCGGCCGCCGGCGGCGACTTCGCCGGCGCGGTCTCGCAGCAGGAGACCGCGATCCGCAAGGCGCGCGATCTGAAGTGGGATACGCACGCGATGGAGGAGCGGCTGGCCTCCTACAAGGGCGGCAAGGCCTGGCAGGGCGATCTGTTGTAGTTTGACGCGCTGGATCGGGGCGTCCTGCCCCGTCCAGCGCGGGGTGCCTGCTCAGACGAGCAGGAAATCCAGCAGCGCGCGCTGCTCCGCGCTCAAGCGCTCGAGCGGCGTCACCAGCGCGCCGCGCAGGGAGTGGCGGCAGGGCCGCGACTCGTCATCCGAGTACTCCGCCGCCACGGCCGCGAGCAGCTCCTGCACGCGCCCGAGGTTGTCGTGGAACAGCGCGACGATCTGCGCCGCCGAGACGTGCTGCGCGGGATCCTCCAGCCAGGAGTCGTAGTCGGTGGCGAGCGCGATCGTGCAGTAGCCGAGCTGCGCCTCGAGAGCCAGGAAGACCTCCGGCACGTTGGTCATGCCGACGACGTCGGCGCCGGCGCCGCGCAGGAACAGGCTCTCGGCGCGCGTGCCGAGGCGCGGTCCCTCGATGCAGGCGTAGGTACGCTGTTCGTGCAGCGTGCATCCGAGCGAGCGGGCCGCACGCGCGATCAGCGCCGCGGTGCTCGCGCACACCGGAC
>DASPOP010000418.1:0-5032 GCA_035625955.1 Steroidobacteraceae bacterium
CATCAATACCAACCAGATCACCGGCGCCAACCTGGTCGATCCGGCCAACACTGAATACGGCATCGTGACCGACAACACCGCCATCATGGTCGCCGCCAAGTACAGCTGGGAGCCGTTCCGGTTCTACGCCGGCTACGAGCACATCCGGTACGTCAACCCGTCAGACCCCCTGGGCATCGGCGCCACGGCCCAGGGCGGCTACATTCTGAGCGGCGTCGAGGACAACAATCTCGATTCGCCGAAGACCGTGCACGTCTGGTGGACGGGTGTTAAGTATGCCTTCGACAGCAAGACCGACCTCACGCTGTCCTACTACCACCAGCAGCAGAACACTTTTCGCGTTCCGCCGACCTGCGTGCCGGGCAACTTCCGCGCCTCGTGCTCAGGGACGCTCGAGGAGGTTTCCTTCTTCGTGGATCATCACTTCACCAGACGTTTCGACGTCTATGCCGGAATTGCCTATTCGGACGTGAGCGGTGGTCTCGCCATCGCCATACCTCACGGCCCCGGCGTCCCGTACCTCGCCAAGGACAACGTCGCTCCGACGATCGGCGGCCGTTTCACCTTCTGAGCGGTTTCCAGGTATGTCACGCTGCGCAGGGATCGTCTGCCCCAGACGCGGACCCAAGCGCAATCTATTTCAGCGGATCGCTCCGGCTCAGCGTGCGCTGGAACATCGCGATGATCGCCGGCTCCGGGCGATGGATCGGCGGCAGATCCTGGTAGTTCTCCCAGCCGCCGCCGAGACTCCGATACAGAGCGATGAACTCGCCGGCGGCGGCCACCTGGGCCTGCGCGTACTGCTCCTCGAGCGCGTACTCCGCGCGCTCCGCGTCGACCACGTTGAGGAAGTCGGTAACGCCGCGCTGGTAACGCTCGTTGGCGAGCGTGACCGCGCGCTGGCTGGCGAGCAGCGCCGTGTCGAGCCTGGCGAGGCTCTGCACCTCGGCGGTGTACAGGCCGTAGCTGGTGTCGACCTCGCGCACCGCCTGCTGGATCGTCTGCTTGTAGTGCACCAGCCGTGCGCGCGTCTCCAGGCGGGCGATCTCGACCTGCGCATCGAGCGCGCCGAAATCGAGCAGCGGCCACACCGCCGCCGGCCCCAGCGACCAGATGTGCTGCCCGAGCACCGGCTGGCCCTTGAGCGACTGGCGCTGGAAGCCGGCCGCACCGGTGACGGCGAGCTGCGGGAACAGCTCCGCGGTCGCGATGCCGATGCGCGCGGTCGCGCCGGCGAGCTCGCGCTCGGCCTGCTGGATATCGGGCCGGCGCCGCAACAGCCCGGGCGGCACGCCGACGTCGACCAGGGCCGGCACGGCCGGCACCATGCCGGCGGTCGCGAGCTCCCCGGCGAGGTCCTCCGGGTAAAGACCGAGCAGCGTCGCGATCGTGTACTCGGCGGCGTGCAGGCGGGCATCGAGCGGCGCCGCCTGCGCCTCGAGCGTCGCGAGCTCGCGCGTTGCGAGCGTCACGTCGAGCTCGTTGGTGATGCCGCGCTCATAGCGGATCTTCACGATGCGCAGCGATTCGCGCAGCACCGCGATCGAGGAAGCGAGCACCGAGGCACGCACCTGCAGCCCCCGCAGCTCGACGTAGGCGTTGGCCACGTCGGCCACCACCGCCACCAGTACGCCATTGCGCGCGGCGCGCGTCGCCTGCTCGTCGTAGCGCGCCGCCTCGATCTCGCGCCGGTAGCGGCCGAAGATGTCGAGCTCCCAGACCGCATCGAAGCCGCCGATCTCGTTGAGGTGCTGCAGACCTGCGGTGTTATCGCCCGAGACCAGCGCCGCTGGCGCGCGGCCGCGGGTGAGATCGCTGCCGGTGCCGCGGCCGGCAGCGGCGGAGGCGCCCGCCTCGGGCAGCACCGCACCGACGACGGCTGCCTCGAAAGTGCGCGCCGCCTGCAGCCGATCGAGCGCAATCAGGAGATCGGGATTCCCGGACACGGCGCGCTCGATGAGCGAGTCGAGCTCCGGATCCTGGAGCGCCCGCCACCAGGAGGCGAGCTCGATCCCCGGTGCGCCGCCCGCATGTTCCGCCGCGCCGGCGAAGCCCGGCTGGACGGTGGCGTCGTAGTGCCCGGGCAGCGCAATGCGCGGCGTGTGGTAGTCGGGACCTGCCGCGCAGCCCGCCACGGCGCCCGCCACCGCGAGCGCAGCGATCCGTGCGAGGCGCATCGGCGAGCGCTTCACCGCCGGACCGTCGCAGACGCCGCGGCGCCAGACCCGGCGGTACGCACCCGCACCAGCTGACCCTCGCTGATCTGACTGCTGAGGTTGAGCGCCAACCGGTCTCCCGGCGACACGCCCGAGGCCAGCTCCACGACCCGGCCGTCGTCGCGGCCGATAGTGACGGGCCGGAAGCTGATGTGTCCGCCGGAGTCGACGCACGCGACCTCCGGGCCGCTGGCGCGGAACAGCAGCGCGGCGGCCGGCACCTGCACCAGCCCGCGGGAGGGCAGCGCGAAGCCCACCTTGACGTACATCCCGGGGACGAACTCGCCTTTGGAATTCGCGATGTCGACTTCCACCCGCAGTGTGCGGGCCTGGGGATTGATCGCCCCGGAGGTGCGCGTCACCTTGCCGGCGTACTCGCGCGCCACGCCGCTGCCGGTCTCGACCCGGACCGGTGCGTTGCTGTTGAGGAGATCGTCGGCCGCGCTCTGCGGGGCTTCGACAAAGATCCGGATCGGGTCGTTCTGAGTCATCACATAGAGCGGAGTGGTGGCCGAGGTGCTGCCGGCGGTGACCAGATTGCCGATGTCGATGTCGCGGGTGGTGATCACGCCGTCGTAGGGTGCAGTCACCTTCTTGAATGCCGTGAGGGCGCTGTACTGGTTGACGCGCGCCTCATCGAGCGCGACGTCCGCTTCCGCGGACTTGAGCCGCGCCTCGGCGCTCTCGTAGTCCGCCTTCTTTTCCTCGCGCTCCTGCTCCGACACCACTCCCTGGGGCGAGTCGCGCCAGCGCTCATAGGTCGTGCGGCTGAGGCGGGTCTCGGCCTGACGCACCAGGACCTGGGCCTGCCCGGCCTGCAGCTGGGCGCGCGCCGCCGCCAGCTGCGCATCGAGGTCCGGAGTCTCGATGAGCGCCAGCACTTCGCCGGCCTTGACCCGGTCGCCGATGTCGCCGAACCACTTGCCGACATAGCCGTTGACCCGGGCGTAGATGGTGCTGGCATGCCAGGCGGCCGTCTGCCCGGGCAGCACCAGCCGCTGCACGCCCTCGAGCGGCTCCGCCACCACCACCTCGACCAGCGGTGGCGCGCTCATCGCCTCCGCGGTAGCGCGCGCCACGGCGCGCGCCTTGACGAAGCGGTCGACGCTCACCGCAACGAAGGCCAGGCCGAGGACCGCGGCGAAGATGATCGCGCCGCGCTTCAGGCGCGCGCCGGTCCCGGGATCGAAGCTCTCCGAGACGGCACGCGACTCGCTCGCTCTGATCTCGGCCGCATAGTCGGTCGCGCGTACTTCGTCGTCTCCTGCCATGCCTCATCCCCTCAGTGCGCGGCGCGCCGCAGCAGCCGGTACATGGTCGGCACGAACACCAGCGTCGCGAAGGTCGCGAACAGCAGCCCGCCGATCACCGCGCGCGCGAGCGGCGCGTTCTGCTCACCGCCCTCGCCGACGCCGATCGCCATCGGCACCATGCCGAGAATCATCGCTCCGGCGGTCATCAGCACCGGACGCAGCCGCGTGTAGCCGGCGGTCGCCGCCGCCGTGAGCGGCGCATCGCCGGCCGCCATGCGCTGATTGGCGAAGGTCACGACCAGGATGCTGTTGGCGGTCGTGAGCCCGATCGCCATCAGAGTTCCCATCAGCGCCGGAACGCTCAGGTGTGTCTGGGTGAGAAACAGCATCCACATGACGCCGCTCAGCGTGAACGGCACCGCCATCAGCACGACCAGCGGATCGATCCAGCTCTGGTAATTGATCACCAGGAAGAGGTAGACGAGCACCACCGCGAGCGCGATTCCGGCGAACAGACCGGCATAACTCTCGCGCATGGTCTCGACCTGGCCGCTCAGGCTGACGTGCATGGCCTTCTCGGGCGGCGGCAGATTGGCCGCGATCACCCGGTCGATGGCACGCGAGGTCGAGTAGAGATCGCGGCCCTGCACATTGGCGTGCACGTCGAACACCGGCCGGATATTGAGCTGCGAAGTCACCATCGGCTCGGTGCGGCGGCCGATCGAGGACAGGTTCATGAGGAGCTGGGACTGGCCCGCCCCGCTCACGCTGCTCACCGGCATGATCTTCAGGTCCTGCGCGGAGGCGATGGCGTAGGTCGGCTGCTGCACCACCAGCGGATAGCTCACGCCGTTGCTCGGATCGACCCAGAAGTTGGGTGCGGTCTGGGCGCTCGAGCTGGTCGTGACCAGCATGTTGCCGGCCGCCTCCTGCTGCGTGAGCCCGACCTGGGTGGCGAGCGTGCGGTCGACGTCGACCGCGAGCGCCGGGGCATCGGGTACCTGGAACACGTGCGCATCCACCACGCCCGGAATGCGCGCGACCAGCTGCGTGAGGCGCGCCGCCAGACGGTAGGCGCTCGCGGTATCGGCGGCGGTGACGCGGATGTCGATCGGCGCCGGCTGGCCGAAATTGAGAACCTGGTCGACGATGTCGGCGGGCTGGAAGAAGAACTGCAGGCCCGGGAAACGCTGCGGCAGCTCGCGGCGCAGCAGCGCGGTGAGCCCGGCGGTCGGGGCGTGATGCCCGGTGAGCGAGATCAGGATCTCACCGTCCATGGGCCCCACGGTCGATGAGTCGCTGAGCGCAGTGTTGATGCCGCTGTAAGGCATGCCGATGTTGTCGAGGATCACGCTGATCTGGCGATTGCCGATGAGCTCGCGGATTGCCGCCTCGACCTGCGAGAAGTGCTGTTGCGTGGTTTCGAGGCGCGTGCCGGGCGGCGCGCGCACGTGCAGCCGCATCTGCCCGGCATCGACCTCGGGGAAGAAGTCGCGGCCGAGCAGCGGGAACAGGGGCAGCGACAGCGCCATGATGCCGAGGAAGGCCAGCACTGTGGCCTTC
>DASPOP010000419.1:0-8070 GCA_035625955.1 Steroidobacteraceae bacterium
GCTGGCGAAGATCGCGAGCCGTAGCGCCACTGCCTCCTCGACCGTCGCGGTGCCGAACTCACTCGGACCCGCGGAGCTGCTGAACCACTACGGCACGGAGGAGCAGAAGAACTACTACCTGCCGCGCCTGGCGCGCGGCGAGGAAGTACCGTGCTTCGCGCTCACCGGTCCGCGCGCGGGCTCCGACGCGGCCTCCATCCCCGATACCGGCATCGTGACGCTTGGTGTGTGGCAGGGGCGCGAGGTGCTCGGCCTCAGGCTGAATTTCTCCAAGCGCTACATCACGCTCGCGCCGGTGGCGACCGTCATCGGGCTGGCGTTCCGCATGTTCGATCCGGAGCGGCTGCTCGGCGGCAAGACCGACATCGGCATCACCTGCGCGCTCATCCCGCGCAGCACGGCGGGCGTCACCATCGGCCGGCGGCACTTCCCGCTCAATGTGCCGTTCCAGAACGGCCCGATCCAGGGACGCGACGTGTTCGTGCCGCTCGACTTCATCATCGGCGGCGTAGGCATGGCGGGCAGCGGCTGGCGCATGCTGGTCGAGCAGCTCTCCGTAGGCCGCTGCATCTCGCTGCCCTCCAACACCACCGGGGCGGCCAAGGCCGCCGTCTGGGCCACCGGCGCCTACGCGCGCATCCGCAGTCAGTTCAACACGCCGGTCGGCAGGTTCGAGGGAGTCGAGACGGTGATCGCCCGCATGGTCGGCCTCACCTACACCATGGACGCGGGACGCTCGGTGACCGCGGGCGCGATCGACGGCGGCGAGAAGCCCTCGGTCCCCTCGGCCATGCTCAAGTACCACGTCACCGAGATGGGCCGCCAGGTGGGGAACGACGCCATGGACGTGCACGGCGGCAAGGGCATCATGCTGGGGCGGAAGAACTACCTCGGGCGCGGCTACCAGGTCACGCCGGTCGCGATCACGGTCGAGGGCGCGAACCTGCTCACCCGCAACCTCATCATCTTCGGTCAGGGCGCCATCCGCTGCCATCCGTTCGTGCTGCGCGAGATGACCGCGGCCCACAACCCCGACCGCGCAGCCGGCGTCGACGAGTTCGATCGTGCGCTGTTCGGCCACGTCGGCTTCACAATCTCGAACGCGGTGCGCTCCTTCATCATGGCGTTGACCCATGCGCGCTTCACGCGCGTACCGGTCGCGGGAGGCACCGCGCGCTACTACCAGCACATCGTGCGCTTCAGCGCCTCGTTCGCCTTCGCGGTCGACGTGGCGATGCTGACGCTCGGCGGCTACCTCAAGAAGAAGGAGGGCCTGTCGGCGCGGCTCGGCGACGTGCTCTCCGCGATGTACCTCGCCTCGATGGTGCTCAAGCATCACGAGAACCAGGGGCGGCGCCCCGAGGATTTGGCCATAGTCGAGTGGGCCTGCCGCAACCTGCTCTATCAGGCGCAGGAGCAGCTGCACGGCTTCCTGCGCAATTTCCCCAACCGCGCGCTCGCCGGCGTGATGCGCGCGCTCATCTTCCCCCGCGGCCTGATCTATTCGGCGCCGGGTGACGGGCTGGCTCACCGCGTGGCCGCGCTGGTCACCGCGCCGACCGAGGCGCGCGAATGGCTCTGCCACGGCATCTACTGGACGCTCGAGCCGCACAATCCGCTCGGGCTGCTGCAGGAAGCGCTGCTGCTCGCCGGGCAGCTCGAGCCGCTCCTGAAGCGCATCCGTGTCGAGGGCGTCAAGACCGGCAAGATCACCGCGCTCGATCTTCCGGGTCAGATCGGCCAGGCGCTGGCCGCCGGCATCGTCTCGGAGACCGAGGCGGCGGCGCTGCGCGAGTACGACCGCAAGACCATGGACCTCATCAACGTCGACGACTTCGCCTCCGAGGAGCTCGGCACCCAGGCGCAGCCGCTCGAGGCGCAGCTTGCCGCCGGGCAGCCGCGCCCGCACGTCGCATGAGCACGCCGGCGGCCGCCGCGGCGCCGCCGGTGGTGGCCGCCGAACCCGCGCCCGTGGCTGCGCCCATGGCCGCGCGCTGCGACAACTGCGGCGCGAGCGTTGCCGGCCGGTACTGCGGCAACTGCGGCCAGCGGTTCGAGCCGCCGGTGCACTCCCTGTGGCACTTCCTCACGGTCGCAATGGAGGACGTGACGCACGCCGATACGCGGCTGTGGCGTACGCTGCGGGCGCTGCTCTTCAGACCCGGCTTCCTCACACACGAATTCCTCGCCGGGCGCCGCGCCCGCTATCTGCCGCCGGTGCGGCTCTACCTGGTGCTCTCGGTGGCGTTCTTCCTGTGCGCCTCTCTCACGCACTCACAGCCGGTGTTGGTGCAGATCAGCACTGATGACGACGGCCAGCCAAAGGCGGCGCACGTCGTGCCGCTCAAGGATGCGGACAGCCTGGCGACTACCGCGCCCGCGCACCCCGGCGAGACCGCGGAGCAGCGAGCCGCGCGCGAGTGCGGCATGATCAGCTACGACGGACCCTGGCATGCGAAGCTGGTGCCGGCGATGCAGCAGGCCTGCCTCAAGATCCGCGCCGACAATGCCCGCACCCTCATGGAGGCGTTCCGCCACAACCTGCCGCGCATCATGTTCCTGTTCCTGCCGCTGCTCGCCGGCATCATGATGCTGTTCTACTGGCGGCCCCGGCACTACTACGTCGAGCACCTTCTGCTGCTGCTGCACAACCACGCGCTGGTGTTCGTCGTGGTGCCGCTCGCCTGGGGCGTGAGCGCGCTCGCGCCGCGTGTCGCCGGATTGGTGGACCTCGCGCTGTTCATCTACCTCGCCTGGTACATGTACAGCTCCATGCGCACCGTCTACGGCCAGGGGCCGTGGCTGACGTTTGCGAAGCTCACGGCGCTATCCTTTTTCTACTTCGTGTTCGGCATGCTGATGTTCGTGCTCAACTTCGCCTACAGCGCACTCACACTGGACTGACTGAGGAAGGAGTCGTCATGCGTAAGCTGATCCTTGCCGCCCTGATCCTCGCCGCGCCGCTCGCCGCTCACGCGCAAACGCCCGCGGCACCCGCGGCGGCCGCCGCGCGTACCCCCTCGCCCCCCGGCGCCGAGGCCTACATCATCAGCCCGAAGAACGGGGCCAAAGTGAAGAGCCCGGTGCGGGTGCAGTTCGGCCTGAATCCGCTCATGGGGATCGCGCCCGCCGGCGTGAAGTTCGACAACACGGGGCACCACCACCTGCTCATCGACACGGAGGCGCCCGCCGACATGGCCGCCCCGCTCCCATCGACCGACAACATAAAGCACTTCGGCAAGGGTCAGACCGAGACCTCGCTGACGCTCCCGCCGGGCAAGCACACCCTGCAGCTCATCCTCGGCGACCAGAACCACATCCCGCACGACCCGCCGGTGATCTCGAAGAAGATCACGATCACCGTCGAGAAGTGAGCCCGGGCCGGGGGACGCATGAGCCGCGCGGTCCTGCACGTCGACATGGACGCCTTCTACGCGTCCGTCGAGCAGCGCGATAACCCGGCGATCGCCGGGCTGCCGGTGATCGTGGGTTGGGCCGGAGGCCGCGGCGTCGTGACCGCCGCCAGCTACGAGGTGCGCCCCTACGGGGTGCGCTCGGCGATGCCGATGCGCACCGCGCTCAAGCTCTGCCCGCATGCGGTCTGCGTGCGTCCGCGCATGCCGCGTTACCAGGAGGTCTCGCGCACCGTGTTCGGGGTGTTCCGCGAAGTCACACCGCTGGTCGAGGGCCTGTCGCTCGATGAGGCGTTCCTCGACGTCACCGCCAGCCAGGAGCTCCTCGGCGGCGCGGTCGAGATCGCCCGCCGCATCAAGCTGCGGATCCGCGAGCTCACCGGGCTCACGGCCTCGGTGGGCGTGGCGCCCAACAAGCTGGTGGCGAAGATCGCCTCCGACCTCGGCAAGCCCGATGGACTCACGGTGGTCGAGCCGGCGCGGGTGCGCGAGGTGCTCGACCCGCTCTCGGTGCGGCGGCTCCCGGGCCTCGGGCGCAAGACCGGCGCGCGCGTCGAAGCGGCCGGGATCGGCACGCTCGCGCAGCTGCGCAGCGCGCCGGATGCGGTGCTGTGGCCGCTGTTCGGCCGCTACACGGCCTGGGTACGCGAGCGCGCCTCCGGCATCGACGAGCGCCCGGTCGTGCCCGACGCCGAGGAGAAATCGCTCTCCGCCGAGGACACCTTCGAGCAGGACATCGGCGATCCGGGCGCGCTGCAGACGCAGCTGGCGCGGCTGGCGGACCTGGCGTGCCAGCGCCTCCGCCGCCGGGAGCTGGTCGCCGCGTGCGTCGGCGTGAAGATCCGCCGTCACGACTTCACGACCTTCACGCGCCAGCGCGCCATCGCCCCGGCCACCGCTGCCGGGCGGGTCATCGCCGGGGTGGCGGCCGAGCTTCTGGAGCGCTGGTTGCGCTCGCACCCGGGTGCGAAACTTCGCCTGCTCGGCGTGGTCCTGACAGAGCTGAAGCCCGCTTCTCAGCTCGGGCTGTTCGAGGACCTGCGCCGCGGCGGGCGGGTCGATGCGACGCTCGATGAGGCGCGGGCGCGCTTCGGCGAGCGGGCGCTGCGCCGCGGAAATACCCTCGGGTAGCATCCGGTCATGTATCTCAAGTTCTTCGGCCTGAACGAGAAGCCGTTCGCGATCACCCCGGATCCGCGCTACCTCTACCTGAGCGAGCGCCACGCCGAGGCGCTGGCGCACCTGATGTACGGCATCAACGAGTCGGGCGGCTTCGTGCAGCTCACGGGCGAAGTCGGCACCGGCAAGACCACCATCGTGCGCTCGCTGCTCGCGCAGGCGCCCAGGGACGCCGAGATCGCCCTGATCCTCAACCCGAAGATGACCGCGCCGGAGTTCCTGCTGACCATCTGCGAAGAGCTCGGCATCGACGTGGCGGGCGAGTCGCGCCAGAGCCTCAAGGACCTGGTCGACGTGCTCTCCGGCCACCTGCTCACGGCGCACGCCGCAGGCCGCCGCGTGGTGCTGGTGGTGGACGAGGCACAGAATCTCTCGCCCGAAGTGCTCGAGCAGGTGCGGCTGCTCACCAACATCGAGACCAACACGCAGAAGCTCCTGCAGATCATCCTCATCGGCCAGGAGGAGCTGCGTGAGCTGCTGGCGCGCACCGAGCTGCGCCAGCTCGCGCAACGCATCACCGGCCGCTATCACCTCGATCCCCTGTCGCGCGACGAGACCACGGCCTACGTGCGCCACCGCCTGCAGGTCGCGGGCGCGACCACCGACATCCTGAGCCCGTGGGCCCTGCGCGAGGTGTACCGGCTGTCGCGCGGTGTGCCGCGCGTCATCAACGTCATCTGCGACCGCGCGCTCCTCGGCGCCTATTCCACCGACCGGCACCGGGTCACCGGCCGCCTGGTGCGCCGCGCCGCCGCCGAGGTGTTCGGCCGCGGCTTCGCCGCCTACTGGCTGCCGTGGGCGGCGGCCGCCGGCGTCGCCGCGGCGCTCGCGCTGGTGACCGCGACGCTGTGGGCGTTCGGGCCGTGGAGCGCGGGCGCGCGCGTCGCGGCTGCCGGGAAGCCGGCCACGGCCCTGGCGGTTGCGGCCGCGGCCATGCCTGCGCCCGGCGCGGTGGCCGCAGCGCCTCCGGCGCCGACGCTGGCGCAGCTGCTGGGCGCACACGCCGCCGAGACCGACACCGACAGCGCCTTCGGCAAGCTGCTCGCGCTCTGGGGCGCCAGATACCAGGCCGACGGCACCGACCCGTGCACCCAGGCGGCGCGCTCACACCTCGAGTGCCTCGCCGGGCGCGGCTCCTACGGCCAGCTGCGCCTCTACAACCATCCGGCGATCCTGATGCTGAGCGACTCGGGCGGCAGCAGCCACCAGGTCGTGCTCACGGGACTCGACGACGAGCATGCGCGCATCGATCTCGGCGGCACGCAGCGGATCGGCCTCGGCGAGCTCTCGCACTTCTGGCTCGGTGACTTCGTCATGCTGTGGCGCCCGGCGAGCTCGCCGGTCAAGGCGCTGTCGCCCGGGATGCGCGGCGCGGAAGTGCGCTGGCTGCGCCAGAGCCTGCAGCACCTGGCGCACGCCGACTCGGGCGCGCCGGTGAGCGACGTGTTCGATGCCGAGCTCACCGGCCTGGTGCGCGAGTTCCAGCGCCAGCATCAGCTGTCGGTCGACGGCATCGCTGGCCGGGAGACCCAGATAGCCCTCGCCGGCGCGGTGGCCGGCCCGGACGTGCCGCTGCTGTCGGCGGCCGATACTCACGGCGGGTGATCGATGTCGTTCATTCTCGACGCCTTGAAGAAATCGGAGAGCGACCGCCAGCGGCAGGGAGGCCCTGCGCTGTTCGAAGTGAAAGTCGCGCCGCCACGTCACGCGCTGCCGCCGTGGGCGGTGGCGATCGCGGTGCTGCTGGTGGCCAATATCGCCGTCGTGGCCTGGTTTCTGTTGAGGCACACGGCGGCCCCGGGAGCCCCTGCTGAGGCCGCAGCACCCGCCCGCGCGACTGCGGCCGCACAGCTTGCGCCGGCACCGACGCCCGCTGTGCCCGCTCCGCCGGCGACTACGGCCCCCGCCGCGGCGCCTGCCGCCACCCCGCCTGCCGCCGCCCTGCCGGCCGCGGCCGCCGCGTCACCCCGCGGCGCCCTGACCGCATCGGCCGTGCCGCCGGCTCCCGCGGCCGAGGCCAACGCCGAGCCGCCCTCGAATCCCGACGACTTCGTGCCCGCCGCCGAGCCGCCTGCGTCCGGGGGCCTCGGGCGGGTGAAGCGCGGCACCGATGCCGGCGTGCCGCTCTACCAGCAGCTGGCGGCGACGCCCGGTAAGCAGCTGCCGCAGCTGCGCCTCGATCTGCATGCCTACGCCGAGCGCGCCGAGGAGCGCTGGGTGCTCGTCAACATGCACCGGCTTCGCGAGGGCGACTCCTTCGAGGGCGTGCACGTCGATCGCATTACGCCCGACGGCGCGGTCCTCTCCTACCAGGGATCGCAGTTCCTGCTGACGCGCGAGTGAGCTGCCGGTGCTGCCGGTGGAGACCCGCCGCGGCCGCTCCAGCTCCGCCGGCGGTGGAACGATTTCACACCTTGAACCAGTTCACAGAATCGGCTTCACAGAATCCGTCTGTAATGAGGGACACCGGCAGCGCCGTGCGTCATCGTGTATGAATGAGCGCCCGACCCACGCCGCCGGCTCGCATGCTGGTCGTCGAAGACGACGTCCGCTACGCGGAATGGCTGCGCCACCACCTCGACGTGCTGTGTCCGCGCGCCAGCGTCAGTATGCTCAACCTGGCGGAATTCGAGCGCTGGTGCACGACCTTCTCGGGACGGGACTGCGACCTGCTGTTGCTCGGCTGTCGGTTCGGCTCGAGCCCTGAGGATCCCAATTCCCCCGGGCTCACGCTGCTGCGCCGCCTGCAGAATCAGCCAGCGGCGCCCGCCGTGATCGCCATCGCCGAGGATGGCAACGAGCTCACCGCGGTGCGCGCCATGCAGCTCGGCGCTCTGGACTATCTGCCGAAGAAGCTGCTGAGCCCCGAGCGGCTGAGCACCGCCGTGCGCGTAGCCTTGCGCCGCGTGGAGCGGCGCGTGCAGCGGCGCCTGGCGAGCCTGGCGCACATCGAGCACGACCGCGCGGCGCACGCCGCGAAAAGCGTCGCGGCGGACGACGCCGGCGGCGAGAATCGCCCCGCGGGCCGGGTGGGCGACACCGTCAAGGGCATCGTGCCGCCGGATGCCGTGCCGCCCGGCGCCGACAACGCGCCGACCTCCGGGACCGAGGCGCTGCAGCCGCCGGGCGTCGTGGCGCTGCTCACCGGGTCTCCCGGCGAGGACTTCATTCCCGGTTACACGCTGCGCGTGAAGGTCGGCGAGTCGGAGAAGGCCGCCGTCTATCTCGCCACCAGTGCCGCGCGCGGCCACAACGTCGCGCTCAAGGTATCGAAGACGCTGCGCGACGAGGCTGCCGGCCGGCAGTTCCTCGAGCGCGAGTACACCGCCGTGCAGGCCATCAAGAGCCCGCTGGTGGTGGAGATCTACGACTACGGCGTGCACGCCGGCTACGAGTACCTGGCGATGGAGTACCTGCCGCGCGGGGATCTGAAGGCGCGCATCGCCCGCGGTGTCTCAGAGCGCGAGTCGCTGCAGTA
>DASPOP010000420.1:0-11885 GCA_035625955.1 Steroidobacteraceae bacterium
GCCGCCGCTCGATTCCCGCGGTCATCGTCATGCCCGAGACCACGCCGCTCATCAAGGTGCAGGCGGTGATCGATCTGGGCGCCGAGGTCGTGCTGCACGGCGACGACTACGACTCGGCGCTCGAGCGCGCGCTCACGCTGGGGCGCGAGCGCAACCTGGTGTTCGTGCACCCGTTCGACGATCCGGACGTCATCGCCGGGCAGGGCACCATTGCGGTGGAGATCCTGCGCCAGTCGGGCGGCAAGCTGGACGCGATCTTCGTGCCGGTCGGCGGCGGCGGGCTGATCGCCGGCATCGCCGTGTACGTGAAGTACCTGTACCCCGCGGTCAAGGTGATCGGCGTCGAGCCGCGCGATGCCGCCGGCATGTACGAGTCGCTGCGCGCCGGCCGGCGCGTCACGCTCGAGCACGTCGGCATCTTCGCCGACGGCGTGGCGGTGCGGCGCGTCGGCGAGGAGACCTTCGCGCTGTGCCGCGGCACGGTCGATGAGATCCTGCTCACCGACACCGACGAGATCTGCGCTGCGATTCAGGACGTATTCGAGGACACCCGCTCGATCGTCGAGCCGGCCGGCGCGCTGGCGGTCGCGGGACTGAAGCAGTACGTCGCCCGCGAGGGCTGGCGCGGCAGGCGGCTGGTGGCGATCAACAGCGGCGCCAATATGAACTTCGACCGGCTGCGCCACGTCGCCGAGCGCGCCGATTTCGGCGGCGGGCGCGAGGCGCTGCTCGCGGTGGTGATCCCGGAGCAGCCGGGCAGCTTCCTGCGCTTCTGCGAGGCACTCGGCAAGCGCAGCGTCACCGAGTTCAACTACCGCTACGCGGGTCCGGAAGCCGCGCAGATCTTCGTGGGGCTCGCCTTGTCGCAGGGGCGCGCCGAGAAGGACGCGGTGTCAGGGCAGCTGCGCGCCGCGGGCTTCGCCGTCACCGACATGACCGACGACGAGATGGCGAAGCTGCACGTGCGCTACATGGTCGGCGGGCACGCGCGCGGCCTCGAGCACGAGCTGCTCTACCGCTTCGAGTTTCCGGAGCGCCCGGGGGCGCTGATGAGGTTCCTGCAGGCGATCGGCTCGCGCTGGAACATCAGCCTGTTCCACTACCGCAATCACGGCTCGGACTACGGGCGCGTGCTCGCCGGCATCCAGGTGCCGCCCGCCGACCGCGCCGAGTTTCTCGAGCACCTGCGGGAGCTTCACTACGCCTACGTCGAGGAGACCAACAACCCGGCGTACAGAATGTTCCTATCGTCGTGAGCCTCGGCTGCGCAGCCGGCAAGAGCGCCGCAGGCGACTCTTGCCCAATTAACCAGCGCGGTTCTCCAGCTGCCACTCGCGCCAGATCGCGAGCAGCACCGCGAGGATCACCGGGCCCACGAACAGTCCCACGAGCCCGAAGGCGGCGAGGTCGCCGAGCACGCCGAACAGCACGACCAGGAAGGGGATCTGCGCCTCGCGGCTGATGAGGAACGGCCGCACGATGTGGTCGGTCCAGCCCATGACGATGCCGCCCCACACGAGCAGCCCGATGCCGGCGACCGTGTTCCCCTCGACCAGCAGCCACGCGGTCACGCACACCCAGATGGCGGGCGCTGCGAACGGGATGAGGCCGCAGACGGTGGTGAGAGCGGCGAGAAACACCGGCGCGCCGACCCCGGCGAGCCAGTAGCCGATGCCGACCAGCACACCCTGCACGACCGCCGCCAGCACCAGCCCGTAGACCACCGCCTTGACCGTCTGGCCGATCGCCTTCAGGTAGTTATGCACGCGCGGCCCGAGCATCTGCTCGAGCGCGCGCGCGAGCTGCCCGGCGACGCTGGCGCCGTCGCGGTACACGAAGAACAGGCTTATCACCGTCAGCAGCAGTTTCGCCGCGTTGCGGCTGACGCCGCCGGCGAGGTGAGCGATCTGGTCGAACGAGCGATCGGCGAGCTTGCGCAACGCCGCGCCGAGCGCGTGCGGGTCCTGTGCCACGCGCGCCGCCAGGTCGTGCAGCTGGTCGCCGATCCAGGGGAGCTTGAGCAGCGAGGGCGGCAGCTCGCCGCCGGCGAGCAGGCGCTGCGTCTCGCTGTAAGCGTGCACCAGCTCGATGCGCACCACCACCGCCAGCCACGCGAGCGGCACGATGACCGCCGCGCTCACCACGATCGTCATGCCGAGCGCCGCGAGGATGTCGCCGCCTCCGCACTTGCGGCGCAGCCACTCGTAGGCCGGCCAGGTCACGTAGGCGAGGATCGCCGCCCACACCACCGGCACGATGAAGGGATCGAGCACCAGGAAGCCGAGCAGCAGCAGCCCGGCGAGCAACGCCACGGTGAGCAGGCGGCGCAGCGAGGGCGCGGAGAAGTCGTCCGCCATCAGAGCAGGCCCGCGGCGTCGGAGGCGATCATGGTGAGCGCCAGCAGCGTACAGGTCGCGAGGCTCAGGTTGCGCCGCAGGCCGAGGTATGCCGGGGGCAACACGCCGCCGAGCGAGCGGTGCTCGTAGAGCCAGAAGAGCCCGAAGCCGACCACGAGCAGCGCGAGCGCACGCTGCCCGCCGAGGAGAACCGCGGCGGCCGCGGTCAGCACCGGCGCTGACGCCGCCGCCATGCGTGCCGGTGTCGACGGCACACGGCCGGCGAGGGCGAGGCCCCAGTGCACGGCGCCTGCCGCGGCGAGCAGCACCGCGCCCCAGGCGATCGCGCCGCGCTGGGCGAGCTCGCGCCCGGCGTAACCCGACAGCGTCGCCTCGCAGGCCAGACACACGATGAGCGGCGCGACCGCGAGATAGCCGAGCAGCTCGGCGGCGGTGCCGAGCCGGGTGGGGGCGGTGTCGTTCTGCAGTGGCTCCACGGCCCGCGATGATGCCACGCGGCGCGGCGGGATGAATTGTCTTGACGGCGCACCGAGCGCACAGGCAGGCTTCGCGCGGCGTGAGGTGCTCGTCCCGCAAGGGAACGGGTAAAACGGGAAGTCCGGTGCGGATTCGTCCAAACCCGGCGCTGCCCCCGCAACGGTAATCGAGATCAGGCGGATCACGAGCCACTGCACCGGTTCAGGGTGCGGGAAGGCGATCCACCAGGAGGCGTCAGGCCTTCGCTCGAGAGCCCGGAGACCGGCCTCGCGCATCACCGTTGGACGTCGCGGCGGGCGACGCTGGTCGAACGGTGTGCGCCGCCAGGCGCAGACCTGCCAGCTCCTGACACGACGTGCGACGCGCACGGGTGTGTGCTTTCAGGAGTCCGGTCATGCTCACAGGTCTCGTCCCGCGCCGCGCGCGCCTCAGCGCGGTTGTCCCGTTGATTTTCTGCCTGCCGGCCGCGTGGTGTCAGCAGCTGCCGTCCTCGCCACCTGCACCCGCGGACCAGCTGCAGCAGGTGATCGTCACTGCCGCGCGCGTGCCGGAGCCCGAGGACCGGTCGTTCTTCTCGGTGACGGTGCTGACGCGCGCCGACATCGAGGCGCGCCAGGTGTTGTCGGTGCAGGACCTGCTCGCCGGCCTCGCCGGCCTCAACGTCGACAACTCCGGCGGCCTCGGCCAGCAGAGCTCGGTGTTCATCCGCGGTGCGGATTCCGACCACACACTGCTGCTGATCGACGGCGTGCGCGTCGGCTCGGCGACCCTCGGCATCGCGCCCTTCGAGATCATCCCGCTGGAGCAGATCGATCACATCGAGGTGGTGCGCGGGCCGCGCTCGACGCTCTACGGCTCGGACGCGGTCGGCGGCGTCATCCAGATCTTCACCCGCCAGGCGGGCGATCCGGGCATGACGGTCGGCGGCAGCGCCATGACCGGCAGCTACGACACGCATGAGTTCAGCGGCTACCTGGCCGAGCGCGGCAGCCAGGCATGGGGCAGCCTCTCGGGCAACGTGCTGACGACGCAGGGCATCCCCGCCTGCCTGCCCTCGGCCTTCGCCGGCTGTTTCGACCCGGCCGCCCCTCAGGTGCCCGACGGACATCAGAACCGCTCCGGCTCGCTCAACGCCGGCGTGCGTCTCTCCGCTACGACCACCGTATCGGCGGACGTGCTGTACACGCACGGTTGGACGGCCTTCGATGGCGCTGGTTTCGACGACCGGCTGGACTTCCAGGAGAAGGTTCTCACCGCGCACCTCGACCAGGCGCTCGGCGGCGGCTGGCGCCTGAGGCTCATGGCGGGCCGCGACGAGGACGACGAGCGCGATTTCCTCGATCCGACGCCGGTCGGCACCTTCGACACGGTGCGCAACAGCTTCAGTCTGCAGGCCGACGGCAAGCTCGGCTCCGTGCTCAGGCTCATCAGCGGCGTCGACTACGAGGACGTGCACGTCGACAGCGACACGCCGTTCGCTGTCACCTCGCGCACCACGCGCGCGGCGTTCAGCGAGCTGCATGCGGACCTCGGCGACTGGTCGGCGCTCGCCGGCGCACGCTTCGAAGACAACGAGCAGTTCGGCGATCACTGGACCGAGAACCTCGGTGTCTCGCGCAAGCTCGCCGCGGGCGTGCGTTTCATCCTCACCTGGGGCACGGCATTCCGCGCGCCGACCTTCGACGAGCTCTACTTCCCGGGCTTCGGCAATCCGGGCCTCAAGCCCGAGACCTCGCAGTCCTGGGAGACCGGGCTCGACGGCGGGGAGGGCGCGTTGCGCTGGTCGCTGCACGCCTACCAGACGACCATCGATGACGAGATCTCGATCGATCCGCTGACTTTCCTGCCGGTGAACATCAACAGGTCGCGCATCCGCGGCGTCGAACTGCAGGGCGACTGGCACGGCGCCGACTGGGTCGTCAGCGGACAGCTCACCGGACTCGAGCCGCTCAACGTCTCGCCCGGGCCCGAGTACGACGATCTGCTGCCGCGGCGCGCGCAGCAGAACGCGAGCGTCACGGTCCGCCGGCTGCTGCACACCGGCAGCGCGGCGAGCGCCGACGGCTCGGTCGCCGTCGTCGCCCGCTGGCAGGGCCGGCGCTACGACGATCTCGCGAATACGCTGCCGATGGGCGGCTATCTGACCGTGGATCTCCTCACACAGTGGCGGCTCGCGAGCGGCTGGACACTCGAGGCGAAGGCGGCCAACCTCTTCGACCGCAGCTACCAGACCGCGGCATACTATGCCGAGCCAGGCCGGAGCTACGGCGTCACGATCCGCTACCGCTCCAGCCTGCACTAGGGAGGAGTCGACATGAGCGAGCCCGGCGCGGGTCCGGCGCCGGGTGCGGCGCCGACCGAGAATGAGCGCACCTGGGGGATGCTGGCGCACCTCGCGGCGTTCGCCGGACTCGTCGCGCCGCTCATCGGCAACATCGTGGTGCCGCTTCTCATCTGGCACAGCTGGCGCGACCGCTCGCCGTTCGTCGGCGAGCAGGCGCTCGAGAGTCTCAACTTCAACATCTCGGTCTCGCTCGGCGCGCTCGTCTGCTGCGCGCTGACGCTGGTGTTCATCGGCTTTCTGCTCGGCACCGCGCTGTTCGTCGCCTGGCTCGCGCTCACCCTCATCGCCGCGATCAAGGCGAGCGAGGGGGTGAACTATCGCTATCCGTTTTCGCTGCGGCTGGTGAAGTAGGCGGCGCCTTCTCCCTCCGGCTGCCCGCCCACACGCCGCTCGTCCGAGTGACTTGGGCGATAAATAATCTGTTCTAATTCAACAGCTTGATGTGCTTTACGCCTGTACTGTATGGGCGTACAGTCTGGCCATGACCCGCATGAATTCGCCTCCCCGCGCCCTGAAGGGCCGCGGGGCTCTCTCCAATCCGCCCGGGCGTTTCGACGCGCAGCAGATCACCGCGGTCGACGACGGTTGGTACATGGAAGAGGAGCCGGAGTCCATTCCAACGACACTGGAGCCGGACAAGGCGCGCGGCGTCATCACGACCAACGACTCGCCGGATGTCGGTTTCGATGTGTCGATCAATCCTTATCGAGGATGTTCCACTGGCTGTGGTTACTGCTTTGCGCGTCCGACCCACGCCTACCTGGGACTTTCGCCGGGACTCGACTTCGAGACACGGCTCTTCTACAAGGCCGATGCGGCGAAGCTGTTGGAAGCCGAGCTCTCGCACCCGAAATACGTCTGCAGGCCCATCATGCTCGGCATCAACACTGATGCCTACCAGCCGGACGAGCGCCACATGAAAGTCACGCGCTCGATCCTCGAGGTCCTGGAGCGAACGCGTCATCCAGTCGCCATCCTCACCAAGCACTCGTTGGTCCTTCGCGATCTGGATCTGCTCACCTCGCTTGCGCGCGACAATCTCGTGACTGTGTCGCTCAGCGTCACGACCCTCGACGACGACTTGAAGCGCAGGCTCGAGCCGCGGGCTGCCTCGCCGGCCGCGCGCCTGCGCACGCTCGCGGCGCTGGCCGCGGCGGGGGTGCCCTGCGGAGTCATGGTGGCGCCGGTGATTCCGGCCATCACCGACCACGAGATGGAGCGCATTCTCGAGGCCTGCGCGGCAGCGGGGGTCCGGTGGGCCGGCTATGTGCTGCTGCGCCTGCCTTACGAGGTGAAGGATCTCTTCAGGGAGTGGCTCGCCGGGCACTATCCCGAGCGCGCCGCGCACGTCATGTCCCTCATCCACGGGATGCGCGGCGGGCGCGACAACGATCCGCGCTTCGGCTCACGCATGCGTGGCACGGGCCCTTATGCCGAGTTGCTCCGCAGCCGCTTCAAGCTCGCCTGCCAGCGCCTCAAACTCAACTCGACGACACGCGGCTCACTCGACACGACACGGTTTCGTCCGCCGGGACCCGCCGGGGCTCAGCTGCGGCTCGGCTTGTAAGCAAATCTGCATCTTGCCGCCGCGCACCGGCTGTCGCTAAGCTGCCCGGCGAACAGCGCTTGCACGGTAACGGGGGATACCGATGTCAAACGGCCAGACAAAGGTCGTGCTCCTCGCGGGCGCGAGCGGCCTGACGGGCGGCTATGTGCTCGATGCGCTGCTCAGCGCCCCGGACTTCGGCCGCGTGATCGCCGTGACGCGGCGGCCGTTGGCGCGCGAGCACGCGCGCCTCGCCAACCGCATCGTGCAGTTCGACCGCATGGAGACGCAGCTGCAGGGTGTCACCTGCGACGTCGCACTGTGCTGCCTCGGCACCACCATCGCCCGGGCCGGCTCGCGCGAGAATTTCCGCGAGGTCGACGTCGACTATGTCGTGGCCTTCGCCCGCACCGCGCTCGCCGCGCGCGCGCAGCGCTTCGTCGTCATGTCGAGCGCCGGCGCCGACCCCCGCTCGCGCAACTTTTATCTGCGCACCAAGGGCGAGATGGAAGAGGAGCTCGAAGCGCTCGGCTTCGCGGCGCTCGACATCCTCCAGCCGGGGCTGCTGTTCGGTTGGCGCCACGAGATGCGCCTGCTCGAGCTCGTGACGCAGGCGTTCATGCCGCTCGTAAACCCCTTGCTGGTCGGCAAGCGCGCCGCCTTCCGCGGCATCTCCGCGCGCAAGGTGGCGGCGGCGATGATCGGCGCGACCCGCTCGGGTCGCAAGGGTGTGCAGCGTTACGTGAATCCCGGCATCTACGCGCTCGCGCGGCTCACGCCGCCGCGGGCTGCGCCGGCGCCGGATCGCAAGCCGGCCCGCGCCCGCTGATGCCAGCTGCGCAGCGCGCGCACGACGGGCGCCCTGCGTGAGACATAACGCCGCACGCCCTGCGGTAGTGCAGCATCCGCGCGCAGATTGCACGACTCTGTGCGCTGAGCCCTTGACTGCAAGCGGCGACACTTCGACACTTGAGCGCGTGTAAAGGGCAAACCCGTTGAAAGACGGGGACGCAAAGCCACCGGTCTAACGGACCAAAGGTTCCACGACGGCGGGGCTGCCACGATCGCGCAGTAGAAAGCGCGACGCTCGCACTCCCTTCCCCGTTGCAAAACCCTAAAGTCCCTTACGTCCGGGGACGTTATCAGGGATTGGTTGAGTTCCGGGGAAGCTATGACACCACAGCCAGAGCTGGCAGCCGACGCAATGTCCGGCGCCACCGCAGAGGAACCGGCGCCGTCTGCCGCGGCAGCGGGTCCGTTCGTCCTGAATCTGTGCTCCTCGAGCACGCCGATGGCTCTGGCGCAGACGGAACTGCCCGAGCTCAAGCGCTTCAACTTCTTCGTCAGCCGCCGCTTCGAGGAAGGCCGCGAGCGCTTTCGTCTCCACATGGGTTACTTCGCGACGCTGGCCGAAGCCGAAGAGTGGCTGAACGTCGTGCGCGAGATCTATCCCGGTGCATGGGCCGGCGAAGCGCCCGGGCGCAAGCTCCGCGAGCGCGCCACCGCCGCCGCCGTCGCCCAGGCACAGCACGCGGCCGGCCCGCAGTCGCGCGGTGCGCTCAACCCGGCTCGCACGGCGACTCGCGTCGAGGTGCCGAGGCCGCGCCCGGCGCAGGCCGGCCCGCCGCCTTCGGTACGCGTGCCGGTCGTGCACGCCGCTCCGCAGGCCGCGCAGCGCGCAGCACCGCGGCCGGCACCGGCTGCCGCGCCGACATCGAGCTTCTTCCCGCCGCCTCAGCCGGCTGCGAGGGTGGCTCCGGCGCCCGCCCCGAGTGTGCGCAGGGCACCGCCCGCGGTCCCCACCGCACGCCCTGCGGCTGCGAGCAGAATGCCCGGCGCACGAGCCCCGGCAGCCCCGGCGCCCGCAAGGCCCGCCCCGACGGCTGCCCGGCCGCGTCCACCCGCGCCAGTTCGTCCGCAGGCTGCGGCAGTGGGCGCGCGGCCGACCGCGCGGCCGACCGCGCGGCCGGCTGCACGGCCGGCTGCCCCGAGCCGGGCAGCGGCGAAGCCCGCCTTCCAGGATTCGAATCTGCGCGAGGTCCTCGCCGCTCTTGGCGACCCGAGCACCACCGGCGAGACGCGCCTGATGAAGACGCCCATGCCGCCGCGCAACACGCCACCCGCCGAAGGCACGCTCAGCGACACTCAGGTGTTGCGGGTCCTCGAGGAGCGGCGGCCCGAGGACGCCGAGCGGCAGGGCGATGGACAGGCGAGCAACATCCCGTTGCTCAAGCCCGACGACACCGGCACCCGCAGGGCTCTCAGGGACGCGGTCACCAGCAACGCACCGGTGTGGTTCGCCGTGCAGCTGCAGTGGTCGGTGCAGCCGGTCGAGCTCGACAAGGTGCCGCCGCTCGCGATTTTCAGTGCCTACACTCTCTACACCGTCGAGGGCAGCCGTGAGGGCCGCCATTGGTACGGGCTGCGCCTCGGATTCTTCAGCGACGCGATCTCCGCCAAGCAGGTCGCCTACTACGTGCGCTCCGAATTCGGCTCCGTGGCGGTCGTGCCGGTGAGCCCCGAGGAGCGCGCGCGCGCCACGGACGATGAGAAGGCGGCAGCCGCTCTGGCTGCACCCGAGGTAGCGCGCCGCACCGAGGTCGAGGAGTTCAAGCTGATCGACGTCGAGGACGAGCCGCAGCTGCCCGTGCGTGCCGCCGCGCCCCGGCCGGCCGCGAAGAAATCCGCACCGGCTGCCGCGCCGAAGGCGCGTGGCCGAACCCCCGGCCGTGTCGGGATCCGCGAGCGGCGCGGTGGACCGACGCTCGAGGAGACTCTGGAGATTCTCGGCGCCACGCAGCTCACCATCGAGGACGATCGCGGCGAAGTGCTCAACGACACCGGTGTGCGGCACCTGCAGGTCGAGGTGCAGAAGAACTCGCCGTTCTCGCGGCTGCTCGAGCGCCTCAGCGAGCGCGCCAAGAAGCCGTAAGACCTCTACGCGCCTCAGCGCTTACCGAACAGCCGCTCGAGCTCCGCCCGCGCCTTGTCGACCTCCGCTGCGTTGGGCGGGGTGTAGGCGGCGGCGCGCGGCTTGAAGTGGTCGCAGAAATTGGCGTGCGTCTTGTCGTTCACTTCTTCCGCCGTAGGCTCGCGGCAGTGCTTGGCGACGCGTGTGTCGTAGTCGACGCACATACGGCACACGTGCAGCTCCGCGTGGCACTGCGGGCACTCGTCCAGCCGCCGCAACGGCAGGCTGAGCTCGCTCAAGGATGCGCCGCATTTCCAGCAGACCAGATCGTGTGCCATGGGCGAACCTTACGCCCTGGTCCGCTCCCGCAGGAAGGCATCCAGCACCTCGCCGGTGTGCGAGCGCTTGCGCCGGCGCGCGATCGCAGCCGGAGGACCCTGGGCGACGATGCGCCCGCCGCCTGCGCCGGCCTCGGGACCCAGGTCGATGATCCAGTCGGCCTCGGCCATCACGTCGAGGTTGTGCTCGACCACCACCGCGGTGTTGCCGGCCGCCACCAGCCGGTGCAGTACGTGCAGGAGCTTCTCGACGTCGGCCATGTGCAGGCCCACCGTCGGCTCATCGAGCACGTACAGGGTCTGGCGGGCCGGCCCCTGCATGCCGGGCAGCTCGTCGTCGCGCACTTTGGAGAGCTCCGCGACCAGCTTGATGCGCTGCGCCTCGCCGCCCGAGAGCGTCGGGCTCGGCTGCCCCAGCGTCAGGTAGCCGAGGCCGACGTCCTGCAGGAGCTTGAGCGCGCGGTGCACGCGCGCGTGCGCCGCGAAGAAGCCGACCGCATCGTCGACGTCCATGGCCAGCACATCGCCGATGCTCTTGCCGCGCCACAGCACACTCAGCGTCTCGGAATTGAAGCGGCGGCCGCCGCACACGTCGCACAGCACCTTGACGTCGGGCAGGAAGCTCATCTCGACGGTCTTCACTCCCTGGCCCTCGCATGCCTCGCAGCGCCCGCCCGCGGTATTGAACGAGAAGCGGCTCGCGGTGTAGCCGCGGATGCGCGCCTCGGTGGTGCCGGCGTAGATGCGCCGGACCTCGTCCCAGAGGCCGATGTAGGTGGCCGGGCAGGAGCGCGGAGTCTTGCCGATGGGCGTCTGATCCACCTCGAGCACGCGCCCCAGCTGCTCGACGCCGTGCACCGCGGCGCAGCCGACGGGCTGCGCGCCGCCGGCGCGCCTGCGCCGCCCGTTGCCCGCAGCCGCCAGCAGGCGCTTGAGGCTCGCATACAGCACGTCGCGCGCCACGGTCGACTTGCCCGAGCCCGACACGCCGGTGATTACCACCAGCCGCCCGAGCGGGATGCGTACGTCGCCGCCGCGCAGGTTGTGCAGCGTCACGCGCTCGAGCGTCAGCAGCGCGGTGTCGGCGGTGACGGCGCGGTGCGGCTGGCGCGGATGGAGCAGGGGCTCGCGCAGGAAACGCCCGGTGGTCGAGCGCGGATTGGCGATGAGATCGCTCACCGTGCCGGCGCCGACCAGCTCCCCGCCGCGCACCCCCGCCTGGGGACCCAGGTCCAGCACATGGTCGGCGCGGCGGATCGTCTCCTCGTCGTGCTCGACCACGACCAGCGTATTGCGGTTGCCGGCGAGCCCGGCGAGCGAGTCGAGGAGAATGCCGTTATCGCGCGGATGCAGCCCGATGGTCGGCTCGTCGAGCACGTAGCACACGCCCTGGAGGTTCGAGCCAAGCTGCGCGGCGAGCCGGATGCGCTGCGCTTCGCCCCCCGAGAGCGTCGGCGCCGAGCGGTCGAGCTCGAGATAGGAGAGGCCGACG
Source organism: Steroidobacteraceae bacterium (assembly GCA_035625955.1). Taxonomy (GTDB): domain Bacteria; phylum Pseudomonadota; class Gammaproteobacteria; order Steroidobacterales; family Steroidobacteraceae; genus 13-2-20CM-66-19. The sequence continues at coordinate 11,466 of DASPOP010000420.1, forward strand.
CGGCTGAGGAACCTGAGTCGCGCGCGGATCTCGGCCAGCAGATCGCGGGCGATCTCGCGCTCGCGGGGCTTCAAGCGCAGGCCCGCGAAGAACTCCGCGCTGTCCGCCACCGACTGGGACGACAGGGCGGCGATCGAGCGCCCGCGGAAACGTACGTTCAGGGCGATTCTGTTCAGACGCTGCCCTTCACAGGAACCGCAGGCCGGTGCCTCGCGGTCATACCATTCGTTCCACCACACCTCCTCGCCCGACTGCTCCTCATCGAAGCCCGGCATCTCGACCCCGGTGCCATAGCAGCTCTCGCACCAGCCGTGGCGGGAGTTGAAGGAGAACAGGCGCGGGTCGAGCTCGGCGAAGCTGGTGCCGCAGGAGGGACAGGCGCGCCTGGTGGAGAACACGGTGACCGACCCGGACTTCCCC
>DASPOP010000421.1:0-6539 GCA_035625955.1 Steroidobacteraceae bacterium
TATGGCGGGGACGATCGCTACCGGCTGATGCAGGAGATGATCCTCGGGCTGGGGGGCGTGCGCATGCTGCGGGCGCTGGGATTCGAGATCAGCGCCTACCACATGAACGAAGGCCATTCGGCTCTCCTCGGACTCGAGCTCCTGCGCCGTTTCACCTACCCGCCGAGCGAGCTGCGATCCGGCGAATCACCCTACGACCTGCCGCGCGTCCGCCGGCTGTGCCGCTTCACCACGCACACGCCGGTCGCGGCGGGACACGATCGTTTCCCCTGGCAGCTGGTGGAGCGGCTGTTCCGCAACGGCGAGTCCGCAGGCTCGAGCGCCGTGCGCTTCGATCTCGCCGAGCTGCAGCAGCTCGCGGGCCGCGACGAGCTCAACATGACGCAGCTGGCGCTGTCGCTCAGCGACTTCGTGAACGGAGTCGCCAAGCGGCACGCCGAAGTCTCGGCGCAGATGTATCCCGGCTACCGGGTGCGGGCGATCACCAACGGCGTGCATCCCTACACCTGGACGGCGGCGAGCTTTCGCGCCCTCTACGACCGCTACGTGCCTGGCTGGTGCCATGAGCCCGAGCTGCTGATCCGGGCCGAAAGCATTCCCGATGGCGAGCTTCTCGCGGCGCACCTCGAGGCCAGGCAGGCGCTCATCGAGCGCGTGCGGCAGCTCACCGGCGTCGCACTGAGCCGGGACGCGGCAATCATCGGATTTGCGCGCCGCATGACGGCCTACAAGCGGCCGGAGCTGCTGTTCACGGATCCCGGCAGGCTCGAGGCACTGGCGCGCCAACAGCCGCTGCAGATCGTGCTCGCCGGCAAGGCGCACCCGCGGGATGAGGAAGGCAAGCGTCTGATCGCAGCGCTTCACCGCCACGCGCGCACGCTCGCCGGCAAGGTTGCGGTCGCATACCTGCCGGACTACGACCTGGCGCTGGCGCAGCTGCTGACCTCGGGAAGCGACGTCTGGCTCAATACACCGCTGCCGCCGCTCGAGGCCTCCGGCACCAGCGGCATGAAGGCGGCGTTCAACGGCGTTCCCAGCCTTTCGGTGCCCGACGGCTGGTGGATCGAGGGCTGCATAGAGAACGTCACCGGCTGGTCCATCGACGGAGCGGATACGCTGTATGAAAAGCTGCGCAACACGGTGCTGCCGCTGTTTCACGGCGAGCCCTCCGGCTGGGCCCGGCTGATGAAGGGGGTCATCACCAGCAACGCGGTCTGCTTCAACAGCCACCGGATGATGCGCCGCTACGCGACCGAGGCCTACTTGCGCTGAGGCATACGCGAAGATGCGTACTGACGCAGCAGCGCGCGAATCGCTAGGATTTTTCCGGGTTAGCATCATGCAAGCCGCGATGAGCATTGCGGACCCCGACACGAAGGCGGGCGCACGGCAGGCCTTCGTGGTGCTGCACGTCGAGGACGACGTGGAGCTCGCCGCCAGCCTCGCCCGGCTGCTGCGCGCCGAGGGCTTGCAGGCGCTGACCGCAACCGACGGCGCGAGCGCGCTCGAGCTGGTCGCTCGCGGCGCTGTTCCTGATGTGCTCATCATGGACGTCAATCTGCCCGGCGACATGGATGGCGCCGATGTCGCGCAGGAGATCTGTCACGCGCTCGGGCACGTGGTGCCCACGATTTTCCTCAGCGCCGTGCTGTCGACCGTCGGCCTGCCCTGGCTGCCCGGCGCCCCGCTGCTGTTCGTGTCGAAGCCGATCGATGCCGAGGTGCTGGTGAAAGTCGTCGAATCGTTCGCCGGGCTGGGGCGCTTCATGCGCGCGCACGCGCACCACTGAGCGGCGCGGGACTTACGCCAGAGCCTGCGCCAGATCCTCGACCAGATCCGCGGGCTCCTCGATGCCGACCGACAGGCGCAGCAGATTCTGCGGCGTGCGCGAGCCGGGTCCCTCGATGGAGGCGCGATGCTCGATCAGGCTCTCGACTCCGCCGAGGCTGGTGGCGCGCGTGAACAGCCGTGTGCGGCTCGCGGCGCGCATCGCCGCCTCGCGGCCGCCGGCAACGCACACTGACAGCATGGCGCCGAAGCCGCCCGGCATCTGTGCGGCGGCGAGCGCGTGTGCCGGGTGGGAGGCGAGGCCGGGGTAGAAGACCCGCTCGACGGCGCGATGGCCGGCGAGGAACTGCGCCACCTCCAGGGCTCCCCGGCACTGCGCGCGCACGCGCAGCGCCAGCGTCGAGATGCTCCGGCGCAGCAGCCAGCAGTCGAAGGGAGCAAGCGGCGAGCCCGCCATGCTTTGCCAGGCCCGCAGCCGCTCGAGCAGCGCGACACCCTCGCGCACGACGACGATGCCGCCGAGCACGTCGCTGTGGCCGCCGAGATATTTGGTGGCGCTGTGGATCACGATGTCGACGCCGAAATCGAACGGCCGCTGACACACCGGGGTCGCGAAGGTGTTGTCACACACCACCAGCGCCCCGGCCCGGTGCGCGAGCGCCACGACGCGCTTCAGATCCGTGACGTTGAGCAGCGGATTGGTGGGGGTCTCGTTCCACACCAGGCGGGCGCCCCTGCCGATCGCCGCCTCGATCGCCGCGGGGTCGAGGAAGTCGATGACCTCGAGTCCGGCGCCCCGGATTCCGGTGAGCTCGTGGAACTGCTTCAGCGTGCCGTAGTAGATCTCGCGCGGCGCGACCAGCCGCTCGCCCGCCTTGAGGACCTCGAGCACCGCCATGTTGGCCGCGAGCCCCGAGGCGAACGCCACTGCGCCGGCGCCTCCCTCCAGCTCGGCCACGCAGGATTCGAGGGCCGTGCGGTTGGGCGTGCCTTCGCGGCTGTAACGATAGCCGCGCGGGTAGGCGCCGCCGGCGTCGCGCTCGAAAGTGGTGCTGAGATAGATGGGCTCGGCGATCGAGCCGACCGCCGTGTCGGGGGAGTGCGCGGCGTGCACGCACAGGGTATTGAGGCCGGAGCGCTTCATGGCTCCGAGCGTAACTCACCCGCGTACCCGCGGGAGGGCGCTACGATTGTTTCGCAGCCCAGGAGCTGCACCAGCCGGTGGCCTTGACGGCCTTGCCGGGGAACAGCAGACAACCGCCCTGGGCCGAGCCGGCCGCGCCCTGGTAGAGCGTGCAGTTGGCGCACTTGCTCCCGGGCTTCGCGGCGGTCGCCTTGCTCGCATCCGGGGTGTAGTTGAGCGCCTTGGCGGTGGGGTCATCCGCCGCTGAGACCTGCGGCAGGTCGGCCGACCTCGCCGTTCTCACGGCGATCGGAATCAGGACCGTGCCGAGAGCGACCTTCTTGAGCAACTGGCGGCGGGACTCATCGAACACCGGCTTCATGCGATTTCTCCTCGACGGACCGTGGGCACCCGGGCGCAGAGACTACGCAAAGGGCCGGCTCCTGGGAAGTAGCTGAAAGTACCGATGCGCTCAGGCTTCCTGCCGGGCCTGAAAGCGCCGTGCCTTCATGCGGTTGCCGCAGACTTTCATGTCGCACCAGCGGCGGGTGTGGTTGCGGCTGGTGTCGAGAAACAGCCACCGGCAGGTGTCGGCATCGCACGCGCGCACCCGCTCCATGGTCTCCGACATCAGCAGCTCGCCGGCGCTCTGGGCGAGGAGCCACACCGGCAGCTCTGCCCGGGCTTCAAAGCGGCCCCGGTCCCAGGAGAGCGCGCCGCCCCGGGTCCGGCGTTCCCAGCGCAGCTCGCGGTGCTGTCCGGCCCGGTGCAAGTGGCGCTCGAGCGTACGCAGCGCCGCCGCAGGCGGGGAACGCTGTTCGACGCGCGCATAGAGCACCGCCGCCAACGCTTCGCGCAGCTCGCGTGCCGCGCGCACGGCGCGTTCCGCGGCGGCCGGCGCCACTTGCGCCAGGCTGCGCGCGCGCCGCGCATCGAGCAGCTGCGACTCGAGCGCGAAGCGCAGCAGGGCGCCGTAGTCGGTCAGGCGCTCGCGCGGTTCCCCGGCGCCCCAGCGGTCATCGAGCGAATTGACGAAATCGAGCGCCGGGTGGCCGCCGCACAGGTTGAAGAGCGGTTGATCTGCCGCCGTCATAAGCTAACCATTAAAAGTGATTTTACAGGTTATGAGAGATCTGTCTATTCTAACCCTCTATGGAGATTACGAAGGTTACGGCGGGCCGGGCCGCCGCGGCCCCGCGCCTCGACCCGCGCGAGCTGCTGGCTTTCGCGGCGATCTACCTGCTGTGGGGCGCGACCTTCCTCGCGATCCGCATCGCGGTGGTGGAGATTCCGCCGTTTTTCACCGCCGGCGTGCGTTTCCTCACGGCGGGGGCGCTGCTGTACGCCTTCATGCGCCTGCGCGGACAGCCGGCGCCGACCGGCGCCGAGTGGCGCGGCATCGCGATTACGGCGCTGCTGCTGTTCGTCGCCACCTACGGGGCGCTGTTCTGGGCGGAGCAGTACGTGCCCTCGGGGCTCACGTCGGTGATCGAGGCGTCGCTGCCGCTCATCACGATCGCACTCGAGGTGTTCGTGTTCCGCCAGCAGCCGTTTCGCTGGCGGATGCTGGCCTCGGTGGCGCTCGGTTTCGGCGGGATCGCCTGGCTGCTCCTCAGGCCCGATGCCGAGTCGTTCGCAGTGCTTCCGTGCCTGGTGATCCTCGCCGGCGGCGTCGCCTGGTCGCTCGGGGCGGTGCTGACCCGCTCGATGCCGCGGCCGGCGTCGCCGCCGCTCACCGCCGGCGCGCAGATGATGCTGGGCGGTGCGGTGCTGCTGGCCTTGTCGATCGGCAGCGGTGAGCTGCACTCCACGCCGCAGGTCTCGCTGCGCGCGGGACTCGCGCTCCTCTATCTCATCGTCGGCGGCTCGTGGCTCGGTTTCACCGCATACATATGGCTGCTGGCGCGGATGCCGGTAACGCGCGTGGCGAGCCATGCCTATGTGAATCCGCTGGTCGCGGTCCTGCTCGGCTACCTCGTGGCCGGGGAGGAGCTGACGCCGCGGATGCTGCTCGCTTCCTCGCTGGTGGTGGCGAGCGTATTCCTTCTTCTGAGGGGGCCGCGGACGGCGTGACGGGGAAGGTGTTCGGAGGCCCGGCCGGCAGCTCGACCTTCTTAACGTGCCGCTCACAGCGCGGGCGGTAGCCTTGCCTCGATGAGCAACCTCGAAGTCGCCTTTTATGTGGTGGGAACGCTCTTTGTCGTCTACCTGATAGCGGCGACCTGGCGCGCGAGGGACCAGGATCCGCATGCGCGGGATCACGGCAGAGGGCGGCTCCCGGGGAGGTAGCCCGGACCCCGGCGCGTTACCCCCAGCGCGCCCCCCTGCGCATGCCCCATGCGCATCCCTAGTGCGCATGCCCCATGCGCATCCCTAGTGCGCATGCTCCGTGCGCATGCCTAATGCGCATGCCCCATGCGCGTTCCTCCTGCGCATAACTACGGATGGCGGGCCCAGCGCCCGGAGGCAGACTTTTCCTGGTCAGCCAGGAGGAGGAGTGCGCCATGTCACTGCCAAGCTCAGGGCCACGCAGGCCATCACTTCACTCGTTGTGGCTCGCGGGAGCGCTGTCGGCGCTTGCGCTGGCGGCGTGCGAGACGATTCGTGTCTCGAGCGACTACGACCATGCGGCGAGCTTCGCCGGCTACCACTCCTTCGCCTGGCTGGCGCGCGAACGGCACGGCTCGGCCAACCCACTGGCGGTGCAGCGCGCTCACGATGCGATCCAGGCCGAGCTGACGCGCAAGGGCTTCACCTACACCGAGAACGCCGCGGCGGCCGATTTCGTCGTGGATTTCACCCTCGGCTCGCGCGAGCGCATCGACGTGCAGTCCTATCCCTCGGCCTACACCGGGCCCGGCTGGTGGGGTCCCGGCTGGTGGGGCTATCCCTATTGGGGCACGGATGTGGACGTGCGCCAGTATCGCGAGGGGACACTCTCGATCGATCTCTTCGACGGCCACAGCCACCGGGCGGTGTGGCACGGCTGGGCGAAGAAGGAGCTGACTCGCTCGGACATCGAGAGCTCGGAAGCGCCGATCCGAGCGGCGGTCGCGGCGGTCCTGGCCAAATTCCCGCCGTCGTGATCTGAAGCGCTCAGGAGCGCGGGGCGCGCCGCGCCGGGCTCTTCTCCGGGGGATTCCACGGCCGACCGGTGCGCTCCTCGATGTAGCGCCGGATCAGCCGCCGTACGACCTGCGACGGCGTTGCGTCCTCCTCGGCACACAGCCGCTCGAACAGCGCCTTCTTGCGCGGGTCGATCAGGATCGTCAGGCGTGCGGTACGAACTTCGAGGGGCAAATGTGCCACTCCGAGGGATGCGACGCGGCATCTAATATTATTATAATCCAGCGCGACTTCAGTAGTACCCGCCGTGACGCCCGCGCCGTACTCGCCCCTCAACGCCTGCCTGCTGATCCTCGTCCTCTGGGGCGTCATCGGCGTGGCCGGGCTGCTGCGCCCGACCAGCCTGCGATTCGTCGGCCGCACGCTGTTTCCGATCAGTGCGCTCTGCAGCGCCGCGCTGGCTGCGGTGGCCGTGTGGAGCCTCGGGGTGGCGCCCGAGCGGGCGATCCTCGCCATCGGGCTGCCCGACCTGCCGATGCACCTGCGGCGCGATGGGTTGAGC
>DASPOP010000422.1:0-2294 GCA_035625955.1 Steroidobacteraceae bacterium
GATTCGTGCAGAGTCACGGCGTGGTCGGGCTCGACAGCGGCTGCGTATGGGGCGGAGCGCTCACCGCCCTCGACCTCGACAGCGCGCGCCCCCCGGTCAGCGTGCCCTGCCGCGCCTACCAGGCGGCGGACGTCTAGGGCACCGCGGCGGCCGCCGGTCCCCATGACACGGTGATCTGCGGCGTACCCGCCGTATAGATTCCCGGCGGCAGCTCGAGGTCCACCGGATTCACGCCCGCGGAGTCGATCGGCAGCACCTCACGCGCGGCGCCGCGCACTTCGAGGGCGCCGAACGTGCCCGGTCGCACGCGGAAGGCGAGCCGCACCGGCCAGGGGTTGCCGGCCGCCGGCGCCAGCACGACGCTGCCCGAGCTGCTCACGCCGCTCAGGTCGATGAGCAGCGTGTTGCGCTTCCAGTACTGCGCGGGCGTCGCGCTGCCGCTCACCTCGAGCGCGTGCACGGCAGCCGGCGGCGGCGGAGGCTTGTGGTGCCATGGCCAGTGCAGGTGGCTGCAGGCGCCGAGCGCGAGCAGCGCCGCGAGCGCGGCGGCGCGCACCGTCATGCCGGTAGCCAGCCTCGCCTCCATGGGATTCTCCTCGCTTTGCCGCAGCGCGTACCATACGCGAAAGACGCGGAGGACACATGCAATCCCTGCAAGCATTCAACTTCCGGCAGTGGATCGACGCCAACCGGGCGCAACTCAAGCCCCCGGTGGGCAACAAGCGCGTGTTCCGCGACGGCGACTTCATCATCATGGTGGTGGGCGGCCCCAACGCGCGCAAGGACTATCACGTCGATCCGGGCCAGGAGTTCTTCTATCAGCTCGAGGGCGACATGGTGCTGAAGACGATCCAGGACGGGCGCCCCGTGGACGTGCCGATCCGCGCCGGCGAGGTGCTGTTGATTCCGCCCAACCTGCCGCACTCGCCGCAGCGGCCCGCCAACACCGTCGGCCTGGTCATCGAGCGCGTCCGCCGTCCCGGCGAGCTCGACGGCTTCCAGTGGTACTGCGAGCGCTGCGGCAACCGTCTGTACGAGGAGTTCTTTCAGCTCGCCGACATCGAGCAGCTCGCGCCGGTGTTCGAGCGCTTCTACTCGAGCCTCGAGCGGCGCACCTGCAGGAACTGCGGCGCGGTGCTGGAGCGCGCCTAAGCCATGAATGCGCGCATCATGCTCGGCAGCCACGAGGTCGGCGTCGACATCTCGCGCCCGGTGAGCCTCGCCCTCGAGCTCGACTTCGCCGGCCCGCAGCCGCGGCACTTCGGCGCGCCGCGCGCCAGCGCGCGCCCGTTCGAGGCGCCCGGCTTTCCGGGCACGGTGGCGCGCGGCGCGAGCTGCAACTGCGAAGTCATCTCGCTCACCCCGCATTGCAACGGCACCCACACCGAATGCGTGGGGCACCTGACCCGCGAGCGGCTCGATGCGAGCCGCGTCGCCCCGCTGGGGCTCCTGCCGGCGCTGCTGGTGACGGTCGACCCGGAGCCCGCCGGCGCGGCCACCGAGGGCAGCGACCCCGAGCCGCGTACCGGGGACCTGCTGGTGACGCGGCGCGCCCTCGAGCACGCCTGGCCGCAACGCCTTCCGTTCGAGCCGCGCGCACTCATCGTGCGCACGCGGCCCAACCGCGCCGACAAGCGCGTGCACGATTACTCCGCCGAGACGCCGCCATACCTCACGCGCGAGGCCGCGCAGCTCCTGGTCGCGCGCGGCATCGCACACCTGGTCGTCGACCTGCCCTCGCTCGACCGGGCGCGGGATGAAGGGCGCCTTACCGCGCACCGGATCTTCTTCGGCCTGCCGCCCGCATCGAGCGCGCTCGCCGAGGCCACGCGGCCCGATGCCACCGTCACCGAGCTCGCCTTCGTGCCGGACGAGCTGCGCGACGGTGCGTACCTCCTCGAGCTGCAGGTGCCGGCGCTCGGCGGCGACGCCGTGCCGAGCCGGCCGCTGCTGTACCCGATCGCCTCATGAGCACCGGCGCAATCGGCGCGGAGGTACTGGCGCGCGCACGCGCCCGCGACGCCGCCGACCCGTTGCGGAGCCTGCGCGAGCGCTTCGCGCTGCCGGTGGACGCGCGCGGCGCGCCGCTGGTCTATCTGTGCGGCCACTCTCTCGGCCTGCAGCCGCTCGCGGCGCGCGAGCTCGTCATCGAGGAGCTCGACGAGTGGGCCCAGCGCGCGGTCGAGGGACACGAGCACGCCCGCCGTCCCTGGGTGCCGTATCACGAGAACCTGCGCGGCGGGCTCGCCGCGCTCACCGGCGCGCACCCGGGCGAAGTGGTGGCCATGAACTCG
>DASPOP010000423.1:0-8282 GCA_035625955.1 Steroidobacteraceae bacterium
TACTGGCGGAAGATCAGCGTCACGCCGATCGTGCTCGGCCTGAACGTGAAGGCGCGCTGCAGGCGGCTCGACGCCGCGCAGCCGATGCCGAGTTGATTACCGGGATCGCTGCAGATCGTGTAGTTGTAGGCCGTAAGAGTATGCGTGTCGGTCAGGTTGTCGACGAAGCCCTGCACCGACCACGGGCCGAACTGCATTCCGCCGCGCAGGCTGACGAAGGTCGTCGACGGCAGCACGAAGTTGGCAGGATCGTACTGTGAGGTGTTCGGATCCAGGCCCGCGGTGGGCCACCTGGCGCGCGCTTCATATTCGCCGTCGACGCGCAGGAAGGCCTCGTGGCTCGCGACGCTGAAGCGGTATTCCACTCCCACGGAGGCGGTGAACGGCGCGGTCGGCTGGCCGCCCCCCGCCTCGCTGCTCGCGCCGATGATGGCGTCGCCGCTGGCGACCAGCGGGCGCGGGTCGGCCCCGGTGCTGCTGAAGCGGAAGTCCTCGGTGTAGCGCGCGTTGGTATAGCCGGTGGCGATCTCGAGCGTCAGGTCGTCGGTTACCGCCACATCCGCCTGCAGATCGGCGCCTTTGGCAACCGCAGCGCCGGTGTTGGCGATAAAGGAGATCTGACACACCGGCGGCACGATCAGCTGCTGGATGTTGTTCCACTTGATGTAGTAGACGCTGCTCGCGAGCCGCACGCGGTTGTTGAAATTATTCTTCGCGCCCACCTCATAGCTGTTCACCGAGTCGGAGCTGAAGGTCCCCGGATCGGTCTGAATGCCGAAGTTCGCGAAGTCCGTGGGGCAAGCCGCGTTCGGGATGGGATTGTTGGCGCCGCCGGGGCGGAAGCCCTTGGCGTAGGTCGCGTAGTACATGTCGTTGGGATCGGCCTGGAACTGCAGGCTGACCTTGGGAGTGAAGGCGCTCTCGCTGATGTCGCCGGTACCGGCGCGCGTCGGGGCGTACAGCTGCGGACCGCCGGTGAGGGTGTCGAACGTGTATTTCATGCGCGAGAAGCGCGCTCCTACGGTCAGCTTGAGCTGCTCGGTCATGCTGTAGGTGATCTCCCCGAACAGCGCCGCCTGGGTATCCTTCGAGCTGGTCTTGAGGAAGTACGCGTCATCGGGATATGACGGGTCGTAGGGGACTGGCTGCGTGCACGCTCCCGTAACCGGGTCGAAGGCTGCGCAGAATACCTGCGTATACGGCACGCCCAGCACCAGGTTGGTGAGCTGGTTCAGCATCGGATCGTGGATCTGCTCGAGATAGGTCTGGCGGTTGTCGGTCAGGAAGATGCCGGTCGTCCACAGCAGGCGCGCGGTGGGGTCGGTCGACTGCAGACGGATCTCCTGAGTGATGTTCTCCTGTCCGTTGTTGATGGCCGACGGGGCACGATAGTCGAGCCCCGGAACGTGCAGGCCGTTGGCATCGAGCAGTGGGAAGCAGTTGCAGGCCCAGGGCAGCAGGAAGATCGGCGCGGCGTTCTGCGTCTGGTAGTAGCCGAGGTTGTAGAGCGTGCCTTCGTAGCCGGTGGTGTTCTCGCGGTGGTAGTAAGAAGTGTTCGAGATCAGGCGCGCCGAGCCGACATCGCCTTCGATCTTGAGCGCCGGCAGGTAGAACTGATCCGGCGAATTGCGCGCATTCGGGTCGGCGTTGACGAATTGGCCGTTGTCCGGGTTCGAGTACAGCGGCCAGTAGTCCTCGCCGTTATGGCGCTTGCGGTCCTGGTAATAGATGCTCGGTGTTATCGACCAGTGCTCATTCGGCGCCCACAGCATCGCCAGACGTATGAGTGCGTTCTCCTCGTGGTTGGCATTGAACTGCACGGTATTCAGGGTGTACGGATCTATCTGGTCGATCCAGCCGCCGTCACGCCGGTACAAGACGCTGAGACGTGCCCCGAGCGTGCCCTGGATCAGCGGCCCGCCGACGGCGACGCCCAACTCGTAGCTCGGATCGCCCCTCTCGGTAGAGGCAAGCTCGGCGCGGCTGTAGATGCTGGTCTTGGTGAGGCTCGGCTGCGTCGTGATGTAGCGCACCGTGCCGCCCTCCGAGCCGGAGCCGAACAGCGTGCCCTGCGGCCCGCGCAGCACCTCGACACGATCGATGTCGAATGACTTCGGCAGCGCCTCATCGGGACTGAAAGCGAGCGCCCGCATCTGGATCGGCGTGTCGTCGATGTAGATGCCGGTGGTGCCGGCGCCGCCCGTTCCGGAGATGCCGCGGATCGAGATGTTGTTGGTGCCGGAGGTGTCGAAATTCACGCCCGGGGTGAAGCGGGCGACCTCGGAGAAATCCTTGATGCCGCGCTGATCGAGGCTCTCCTGAGTGAGAGCCGTGACGCTGATCGGCACCCTGCTGAGGCTCTGCTCGCGCCGCGTCGCGGTCACGACGACTTCCTGCAGACCTACGGCCGGCGTTGCCTCCTCGGTGGGCTGCGCGGGCTGCTGATCGGCCCAGGAGGCACCGCTGCCGAGAATCAGGGCCGCCGCCACGAGCTGCACGCCGGCACGCGCGCATCTGGATCCGTACCGGTGATCACGCCTCATGGAGCCTCCCCTGAAGATGTTGTTGTACAGCCACACCGCCGGTGCAGCGACCACGCCCCAAGGTAACGCGCCAGAGGCGCGGCGGCAACGGCGCGTCGCGCGCATTCAAGGACCACATGGCGCGCAATCGCGCACCGAAACCGCGCCGTTATCAGGCCTTGAGGCCCCGGCTCACCGGCAGCGTGCGCACGCGTTTACCGGTCGCGGCGTAAATGGCGTTACAGAGGGCGGCGCTCACGCATGCGGTGCCGGTCTCGCCGACTCCGCCCGGGCTCGCGGCGCTGGTGATGAGGTGTACCTCGACCTTGGGCGCCTCCCCGATCCGCAGCGGCACAAAATCGTTGAAGTTGCCCTGCTGCACCCGCCCGTCGGCGATCGTGATCTCGTTGGTGAGCGCCGCGCTCAATCCGAAGGTCACGCCACCCTCGAGCTGCGCGCGCACGCCGTCGGGATTCACCACCTGGCCGCAGTCCATGGCGCACACCACGCGCCCGACGCGCGGGTGTCCCTGTGCGTCCATGCTCACCTCGGCGACCTGCGCCAGGTAGCTGCCGAAGGCATACTGAATCGAGACGCCGCGGCCGCTGCCCGCCGGCAGCGCAGTGCCCCAGCCGGCACGATCGGCGGCGAGCTCGAGCACGGCACGCATGCGTGGCTCGACGAGCCGCGCATGCCGGTAGCTCACCGGATCCTGCTGCGCGGCGGCCGCCAGCTCGTCGACGAAGCTCTCCACGGCAAACACGCTGCGCGTCGCCCCGACGCCGCGCCACCATCCGGTCGGCACGCCGCGCGGATCGCGCCGCACGAAGCGCACCTCCATGTTCTCGAGCGGATAGGCCAGATCCACGGCCGAGGTCACCGCGTCCGGATCGACGCCGTTCTTGACCGTGTCCTCACCGTAGTAGAGCGCCCAGAGGCCGGCCCCCGCGATCGTGTGCCGCCACGCGAGGGGCCGGCCCTTCGCATCGAGCGATGCCGACAGGTGGTCTACGTAGTACGGCCGGTAGCGATCGTGGCGGATGTCCTCCTCGCGGCTCCACAGGACCTGCACCGGGCCCGGCACGTGGCGCGCGACGCGCGCCGCCAGCACTACGCCGTCCACCTCGAGACGGCGGCCGAAACCGCCGCCGATGAGCTGGTTGTGCAGGATGATCTGCTCGGGCTTGAGGCCGAGCTCGGCGAGTTTCGCGACCGCGCGGTCGGGCGCCTGAGTGCCGGTCCAGATCTCGCACTCGCCGCTGCGCCAGTCGACCGTGCAGTTCATCGGCTCGAGCGTCGCGTGCGCGAGGAACGGCTGGTGATAGGTCGCCTCCACGTGGGCCGCGGCGCGCGTCGCTGCCGGCTTGCCCTTGCCGAGCGCGAGCGCGCCTGCCTCGCGTGCGGCGCTCTCGAGCTCCGCGACCAGCGCCGCCTGCTGCACGGCGGCGTTGGCGCCGTCGTTCCAGCGCACTGCGAGCGCCTTCATCCCCTGCATGGCCGCCCAGGTGTGGTCGGCGACGACGGCGACGAGATCGCCCTCGTTCACCACCTGCCGTACGCCGCGCACCGCCAGCGCTGCCTCCTCGGCGGACGCCGCCACACTGCCGCCGGCGACCGGCGTGATGGCGATCATCGCCACCTTGGCCTGCGGCGGCCGTGCATCGATGCCGAAACGCGCGCTGCCGTCGACCTTCGACGGACCGTCGAGCCGCGTGGTCGCGTGACCGATCAGCCGGAAGTCCTTCGCCGCTTTGAGAGGCGGCGGTGCAGGCACCGGGAGCGCAGCGGCCGCCGCCGCCAGCTCGCCGTAGCCGAGGCGCCGGCCCGAAGTCGCGTGGACCACCGCGCCGTTCTCGGCGTGACAGCCCGCGGCCGGCACGCGCCAGCGCCTGGCCGCTGCCTCGATCAGCATGAGGCGTGCCGTCGCTCCCGCCTGGCGCAGCGGCGTCCAGCACTGGATGACCGACAGCGAAGTGCCGGTCGATTGATCGAACTTCAGCCCTTCATCCGCCGAAGGGTCGGGCACGAATCCGTAGACTTCGGGATTGGGCGGGGCGGCCTCGATGCTCACCGCGTCCAGCCCCACCTCGAGCTCCTCGGCGATCAGCATCGGGAGCGAGGTGTAGGTGCCCTGCCCCATCTCGACCTTCGGGATGACCAGCGTCACCCGCCCGTTCGGCTCGATGCGCACGAAGGCGTTCAGCACTCCGCGGCCGCCGCCCCCGGTGCCCGCGCGATGCTGCAGCCGGCGAGCCGTGACCCCGAGCACCAGCGCGCCACCCACGGCAGCCGCCACCAGCACGAACTGGCGGCGCGTGACCGCGGGGGCGCTCAAGAGCCCTCCCGGAGCTGTGCGCTCGGCTCGCTCGCCATGCTGTGACTCCCCCCTCGATCGCTGGTCTACGGCGTGAGCCGCGCGAGCCCGCCGAGCCACGGCTGCAACGCCTGTGGCACGTCGACCGAGCCGTCCTCGTTCTGGAAGTTCTCGAGGACCGCCACGAGTGTACGTCCGACCGCGAGCCCCGAGCCGTTGAGCGTGTGCAGGGCTTCCGGCTTCTTGTCCTGCGGATTGCGCCAGCGTGCCTGCATGCGCCGCGCCTGGAAGGCCTCGAAGTTGCTGCACGAGGAAATCTCGCGGTAGCGCTCCTGTGAGGGCAGCCACGCCTCGAGATCGTAGGTCTTCGCCGAGCCGAAGCCGGTATCCCCGGCGCACAGCGCCACCGTGCGATACGGAATGCCCAGGCGCTGCAGCACCGTCTCGGCGTGCCCGGTGAGCTCCTCGAGCGCCGCGTAGGAGTCTGCCGGGCGCACGATCTGCACCAGCTCCACCTTGTCGAACTGGTGATTGCGGATCATGCCGCGCGTGTCCTTGCCGGCGGCGCCCGCCTCGGAGCGGAAGCACGGCGTGTGCGCGACGAACTTGAGCGGCAGCCGCTCGGCCGCCACGATCTGCTCGCGCACCAGGTTGGTGACCGGCACCTCCGCGGTCGGGATGAGGTGAAAATCCTGCTCGCCGCGCACCGCGAACAGGTCCTGCTCGAACTTCGGCAGCTGTCCGGTGCCGATGAGCGCCGGCGGCTGCACCATGTAGGGCACGTACACCTCGGTGTAGCCGTGCTCGCGCGTATGCAGGTCGAGCATGAACTGCGCGAGCGCCCGATGCAGCCGCGCCACGGGTCCGCGCATCACCACGAAGCGCGCGCCCGAGATGCGGGCCGCCGCCTCGAAGTCGAGGCCGCCGAGCCGTTCACCGATCTCGACGTGATCGCGCGCCTTGAAGCCGAGACGGCGCGGCTCGCCCCAGCGCCGCACCTCGGCATTGGCACGCTCGTCGCTGCCGTCGGGAACCGAGGAGTGCAGCAGGTTCGGCAGTCCGAGCTGCCACTGCTCGAGCTCCGCCTGCACGGCGCCCTGCGCGCTCTCGGCGGCCGTGAGCTCGGTGATGAGCGCCTCGCCGCGCGCGATCAGCGCCGCGGCGTCCTCGCCGCGTCCCTTGGCCATGCCGACCGCCTTGGCGTTGGCGTTGCGCTCGGCGCGCAGCCGGTCGACTTCGACATCCCAATGCTTGCGCTTCGCCTCCAGCGCCTTGAATGCCTCGACGTCCAGCCGGTAGCCGCGGCGCGCGAGGTTGCGGGCCACCTCCTCGGGGTCGTTACGCAGTAACTTCGGATCGATCACTCGCTGCCTTTCGGGGTGGATGCCTGCCCTCGCAGCCGCGCCAGCGCCTCGCCGATCTTGAGCTCGAGGCCGCGCGGCACGGGCCGATAGTATCGCCGATCCGGCATACCGTCCGGCAGGTAGCGCTCGCCGGCGGCGAAGGCGTCGGGCTCGTCGTGCGCATAACGGTAGTCGCGTCCGTAGCCGAGCTGCTTCATCAGCCGGGTCGGCGCGTTGCGCAGCCTCAGTGGCACCTCCAGCGTGCCGAACTCGGCTACGTCCGCCATCGCCTCGCCCATCGCCACATACACGGCGTTGCTCTTCGGCGCACACGCCAGGTACACGACGGCGGTGGCGAGCGCCAATTCGCCCTCGGGCGTGCCGAGCCGCTCGTATGCCTCCCAGGCATCGAGCGTGAGCGCGAGCGCGCGCGGATCGGCGAGCCCCAGATCCTCGCTCGCCATGCGCACCACGCGGCGCGCGATGTAGCGCGGATCGCAACCACCATCCAGCATGCGGCACAGCCAGTAGAGCGCCGCGTCGGGATCGGAGCCGCGCACCGCCTTGTGCAGCGCCGAGATCTGCTCGTAGAACTGATCCCCGCCCTTGTCGAAGCGGCGGTGGCCGCCGCCGGCGACCTCGCGCGCCAGCGCCGCATCGAGCGTGTGCGGAGTGGCGCTGGCCTGGGCCAGGCCCGCCGCGAGCTCGAGCATGTTGAGCGCGCGGCGCGCATCGCCGTCGGCGGCGTGCGCGATCAGCTCGAGCGCCTCGGGCTCGGCGACGATGTGCTCGTGGCCCAGGCCCCGTTCCTCATCGGTCAGCGCCGCGTGCAGCACCGCGCGCAGATCCTCGAGCGTCAGGGCCTTCAGCACATAGATCCGCGCGCGCGACAGCAGCGCGCTGATCACCTCGAACGAGGGGTTCTCGGTGGTCGCGCCGACGAAGGTCAGGGTGCCGTCCTCGACGTAGGGCAGAAAGGTGTCCTGCTGTGCCTTGTTGAAGCGATGCACCTCGTCGAGGAACAGCAGCGTCGCGCGTCCGTCGGCGGCGCGCGCCGCGCGCGCGGCATCGACGGCCGCGCGGATGTCCTTGACCCCGGCCATGACCGCCGAGAGCGGGATGAATTGCGCGTGGGCGGTCTGGGCGATGAGACGCGCCAGCGTCGTCTTGCCGGTCCCCGGGGGTCCCCACAGGATCAGCGAATGCAGCTGCCCCGACCTGATGCTGCTGGAGAGAGGCTTGCCCGGGGCGAGCAGATGCTGCTGTCCGACGAATTCCTCGAGGCTGCGCGGCCGCATGCGATCGGCGAGCGGCCGGAGCGACTCGGCCACGGCGGCGCTCATTTGCGCGGCGTTCCGATCACATCGGCGCCCCTGGGCGGTGTGAAGCTCACCTCCGCGGCGCTCACCGACGTGTTGCGCTCGACCTTGTCGAATATGACGGTCGCGGTCTGGTCGAGCTTGTCCTCGAGGATCATCCGCTTCAGCTCGCCCTTGTCGAAGCCGAACAGGGCCTCGCGAAAATCCGCTTCCGCGCCGTGCGGCTCGACCAGCACCCACTGCAGCCCGAGGCGCTCGCCGGCGGGCGTGATGGTGAAGTTCCTGCGCACGTCGACCGCGCCCGACAGCAGCAGCGCGGGGGTCGCCGACAGCGCCGCATCCACCGGCTTCACGGTCACCTGGTCGAGGTCACGGTCGAAGAACCAGAGGTTGCGCCCGTCGCAGACCATGAGCTGGCCGGCGGTGCCTGCGCCGCTGCCCGACTGCGGATGAATGTCCCAGCTGAACTTGCCGGGGCGCTGCACGATGATCGTGCCGCTCGCGCGATCGATCTCGTGCCCCTGGCCGTCGGCGAGCGTCTGCAGGAAGCTCGCGCGCAGCGTCTTCAGGTGGTCGAGGTACGCATCGAGCTGCGTGGGTTGTGACTGCGCCGGTGTCGACTGCGTGGACGCCGCCGGTGCGGCCGCAGATGCGGCCGGCGGCTCGGCTGCGACCGCCGCGCGCGCGGCGAGCGCGAGTGCCAGCCCGAGACTGAGGGCGCAGGTCCGCACCGATCAGTCCTCCGGCGGCGCCGGCGCCAGCACATCGCGCGCGCCGTTGGCCT
>DASPOP010000424.1:0-2811 GCA_035625955.1 Steroidobacteraceae bacterium
CGACGATCCCGAGCTGCTGCTGGCGGCGGTGCTGGAGCGCGCGCCCGACTATCGCCCCGCACGCCAGGAGTACGCCAGCGTGCTCATCGAGCTGCATCGGCACGAGGAAGCGCGCCGTCACCTCGGCATGCTCCTCAAGGACGAGCCCGAGAGCCGGGCGCTGCGGATGCTCGATGCGGCAGCGCTGGTAGGCCTCGGCGAGCACGAGCGCGCGATCGCCATCTATCGCGGGCTTCTCGGGACGCCTGCCGATGCCGAGGTGCGCCTGTCGATCGCCCATGCGCTGAAGACGCTCGGCAAGGCGCCCGAAGCGATCGCCTCCTACCGCGAGGCGGCGCAGCTGCGGCCGGATTTCGGCGATGCCTACTGGAGTCTCGCCAATCTCAAGACCTACCGCTTCCAGCCGCAGGAGCTGCAGCAGATGCGCACGGCGCTCGCGGCAGCGGCCACCGGTCCCGTCGATCGCTATCACCTGTGCTTCGCGCTCGCCAAGGCGCTCGAGGACCAGGGCGAGTACGCCGAATCCTTTCACTTCTACGAGCTCGGCAATCGCCTCAAGCACACCGAGATCAGGTACCGGCCGGCGATCACCGAGAACAACACCCGGGGGCAGATCGCGGTGTGCACGGCGGAGTTCTTTGCCAGCCGCAGCGGCTGGGGTGCGCCGCCGCCGGGCCCGATCTTCATCGTCGGGCTGCCGCGCTCGGGTTCGACGCTCCTCGAGCAGATACTCGCCTCGCACTCGCAGGTCGAGGGGACGCAGGAGCTGCCCAACATTCAGCAGATCGTGAGCACGCTGCGCGGACGCGAGTCTGAGGACACGCAGTCCCGCTATCCCCGCATCCTCGAGACCCTGACCGAGGCGGACTTCAGGCAGCTCGGCGAGAAGTATCTCGCCGACACGCGCGCCTACCGCACCGGCAAGCCGTTCTTCATCGACAAGAACCCCAACAATTTCCGCCACCTCGGCCTCGTGCACCTGATGCTGCCCAACGCCAGGATCATCGATGCGCGGCGCGAGCCCATGGCCTGCTGCTTCAGCAACCTGAAGCAGCTGTTCGCCAACGGACAGGAATTCACCTACGGCACGGAGGAGATCGCCCGCTACTACCGCACGTATCTCGAGCTCATGCGGCATTGGGACCGGGTCCTGCCCGGGCGCATCCTGCGCGTCTGGCACGAGGACGTGGTCGGGGACCTCGAGGGCAATGTGCGGCGCATGCTGGAATTCTGCGGACTGCCGTTCGAGCCGCAGTGCCTCGAGTTTCACGAGACGCAGCGCAGCGTGCGCACCGCGAGCTCCGAGCAGGTGCGCCAGGCCATCTATCGCGAGGGGCTCGATCAATGGAAGCATTTCGAGCCGTGGCTCGGGCCGCTCAAGGATGCCCTGGGTGATGCGCTGACGCGCTATCGCGAGCAGTGAACGCGACCATCAAACCGGGTCGCAACGACCCGTGCCCGTGCGGCAGCGGCCAGAAGTACAAGCACTGCCATGGCACGTCCGAGGCGCTGCGGCCCGCAGCGCCCGATGACGGCCGCGAGCTGACCACGCTGGTGACGATGCTGCACGCCGGCGCGCTTGCTGCGGTCGAGCAGCGCTGCCGGACGCTGCTGGAAGCGCGACCCCTCGAGGGCATGCTGTGGAAGATCCTGAGCGTGGCCTTGCTGCGGCAGGGGCGGAACGCGCTGCCCGCGCTCGCCCGGGCCGTGGAGCTGCTGCCGCGCGATGCGGAAACGCACGTGAATCTCGGGATTGCGCTGGCCGCCATGGGCAAGCGCGCCGAGGCCGTGGCGAGCTACCGGCAATCGCTCGCCCTGAATCCCGCGGGCATCGAGGCGTTGAACAACCTCGGCACCGTGCTGCGCGAGCTCGGCGAGCGGCGCGAGGCGCTCGCGCTCTACAGCCAGGCCATCCAGCTCGACCCGACTCGCCCCGACAGCCAGTGCAACCTCGCCACAGTGCTGTTCGAGCTGCGCCGCATCAGCGATGCGGAGCAGACCTTTCGCCGTGCCGTCGCGCTGCAGCCGCGGTACACCGCGGCACAGCTGGGCCTGGCGGCCGTGTTGCGCGTGCAGGGGCGGACCGCCGAGGCAGAGGCCTGCTGCGAGGCGGCGCTCGCCGCCGAGCCGCGCTCCGCCGGCGCCACCTCGCTGCTCGCGGAGCTGCGCGCGGACCGGGGACAGTTCGCCGAGGCGCAGGCACTCTTTCAGCAGGCGATCGCCCTCGACCCGGACTTTCCGACGGCGTACTGCGGCATCGCCCAGCACCGCCGCATGACGCGCGAGGACACGGGATGGCGCGAGGGAGTCGAGGCGCTGCTCGCCAGGCCGCTGCCGCTGGGACACCAGGTGAGCCTGCGCTACGCGCTCGGCAAGTACTTCGATGACACCGGACAGTACGACCAGGCATTCGACAACTACAGCCAAGCGAACGAGCTCAGCAAGCGCTTCGGGACGAGCTACGACCGCGGCAAGCTCGCGCAGCGCATCGACACGATCATCGCCACCTTCGATCGGCGCTTCCTGGCGCAAAGCCACGCCGGCGCCTCGCAATCCGAGCTCCCGGTGCTCGTCGTCGGCATGCCGCGCTCCGGCACGTCGCTAACCGAGCAGATCCTCGCCTCGCACCCCTCGGTATTCGGCGCCGGAGAAGTGCGCTTCTGGGATGACGCCTACACGGCACTCGCGCGCGAGCCGGCCGGCGGCGGCGTGGCGCCTCACCTGCTGGGCCTGGCGCATGACTATCTCGCGCGCGACACGGCCGTCGCCGGCGGACGGGCGCGGGTGATCGACAAGATGCCCGCCAATTTT
>DASPOP010000425.1:0-14954 GCA_035625955.1 Steroidobacteraceae bacterium
ATTACAACGTCGATCCGCACTACCACTTTCACGATCTCGCGAGCGGCGCGCTGATCGACGTCCCCGTTCCGGAGGTCGAATTCAGCCGCCTGCCGCCGCCACCCCCCGGGACCGAGGTCGCGGGCATCGACCTTGTGATCCGGCTGCGGAAAAAGCAGTAGGTTTTCCGTAGAATTGCCGCTCTCCCGGGCCGGGATAGCTCAGTTGGTAGAGCAGCGCATTCGTAATGCGCGGGTCGTAGGTTCGAGTCCTATTCCCGGCACCACCCCTGTCTCGGGTTTGCTATGTGATCCTGCTATCCTCCGCGCCCCTCGGCCCGTCGCCCGAGCGTGTCCCTCTGGCGCGTCAGGGAGGGGAATTACGGTTCGTTACGACTAAACTCCCGCGCAGCACGCCGGATCTAAAAGGTGGCGGCGCAGTTGTCAGCGGTAAGGGACGGATTTAAAAGGAATCTCCGTGGGCACTAACCCGGAACACATGAGCAGTCACGGCGACGACGAGCAAGTCACCTGGATCGGTCGCGACCGGGGCGGCTTCGACCGGATCTCGCCGGCCGAGCCGGCCGAACCGGCCACGAAGCCGGCCTCCGTGATCGGGCTACCGGCCGATCCGCGCACCCGCTGGATCGCCCTCGGTGTGGGAATCCTCGCCGTGCTCGGTGCGATCGTCTGGGCGACCCATCGCGGGGGTCCCGCGCACGTGGCGCTGGCCGATCAGCAGAACATCCCCCTGATCTCGGTGGTGACTCCCGGGGTCCGTTCCGTCACCTCGAGCGTGACCTTCACCGGCGCGATCTTCGCCCGCTATGACATGCCGATCGGCAACGACGGCGACACGGGCCGCATCGTGGCCGTGTACGTCGAGGCGGGCGATCACGTTCAGAAAGGGCAGCTCCTCGCCCGGATCGATGACTCGGTGCTGGCTCCGCAGGTGAACCGGCTCGAGGCCTCGCTCGAGCAGGCACAGGCGCAGGCAGCGCTCTCGGCCGCCGAGTACAAGCGCGCCCTCGGGGTGCAGGCCGCCGGCGCGCTCTCCGCCGAGGACATCGAGAAGCGCCGTGCCACGGCCGTGACCGATGCGGCCAACGTCAAGGTCGTCGCGGCGCAGGTCGCCGAGGCGCAGGCGCGGCTCAACCGCGCACGCATCCTCGCCCCGATCGCCGGCACGGTGCTCACGCGCCGCGCGGAGGTCGGGATGATCGCGAACCCCGGCGGCGATGCCCTGTTCCGCGTCGCGAGCGGCGGCGAGGTCGAGATGCGCGGCCAGCTCGCCGAGCAGGATCTGGCGCAGGTCAAGGTCGGTGACCCGGCGACCGTGCGCCTCACGGGACTGCCGCAGTCGTTCGAGGGCAAGGTGCGCCTGCTCGGCGCCGTCATCGACCCGCAGACGCGCCTCGGCGAGATCCGCATCGCGCTCACGCCCGATGCGGCGCTGCGGCCCGGCGCCTTCGCGCGCGGCACGGTCGCGGTCGGTAGCGCGCAACGGCCGGTCGTGCCGCAGACGGCCGTGCTCACGGACACCCAGGGCACCTACGTTTTCATCGTCAACGGACAGGAACACGCCGAGCGGCGCGCGGTGCGCGTCGCGGACACTTCCGATGCCGGCGTCGTCATCGCCTCCGGCCTCAGCGGCAGCGAGCGCGTAGTCGTCACGGCGGGCGGCTTCCTGCACGACGGTGAGAAGGTGTCGGTCGCCGCGGCCGCGAAGCCGGCCAGCTGACGCTCTTTCAGGAGAGGCGCTCGTGAAAAACATCTCCGCGTGGGCGATCCGCCACCCGCTGCCCCCGATCGTGCTGTTCGTGGTGCTGCTCTTCATGGGCATCGTGTCGTTCGTGCGGCTGCCCGTGACCGCCGATCCCGACATCGCCTTCCCGGGCGTCGACGTGCAGATCTATCAGCCGGGAGCCGCGCCGCAGGAGCTCGAGACGCAGGTGATGCAGAAGGTCGAGGGCTCGATCGCCGGCATCGGCAACATCGACAACATCACATCCTGGGCGGTCGAGGGCGAGGCGCATATCTTCGTGCAGTTCGAGATCGGCACGCCGATCGACCGTGCGGTCGCCGACGTGCGCGACGCGGTCGCCAAGGTACGGCCACTGCTGCCGCCGGCCATCCAGGAACCGATCATCCAGCGCATCAACGCCGACGGCGGCCCGATGGAGTACTACGGGGTGAGCTCGAGCGGGCTCACCGACGAGGAGCTCTCCTGGTTCGTCGACAACACCATCACCAAGCGGCTGCTGTCGGTCACCGGCGTCGCCACGGTGCAGCGCGGTGGCGGCGTCAACCGCGAGATCCGCGTCGAGCTCGACCCGGCGCGCATGGCGGCGCTCGGCATCACCGCCTTCGAGGTCAACAATCAGCTGCGCGCGCTCAATCTCGACTCGACCGGCGGCCGCGCCCAGCTCGGCGGCGGCGAGCAGTCGATCCGCGTGCTCGGCGGGGCGCGTACCGCGCTCGCGCTCGGCGAGACGCAGATCGCGCTCTCCGGCGGGCGCTTCGCGCGCCTCTCGGATCTCGCGGACGTGCGCGACAGCGTCGGCGAGATCCGCCAGCTCGCGCGCCTGAACGGCCGCCCCGCCACCACCTTCGGCGTCGTCAAGGCCAAGGGCTACTCCGACGTCACGGTCGATGAGGGCATCCAGGCGGAGCTCGCCAAGATCAGGAAGGAGAATCCCCAGGTCTCCTTCAGCCAGATCTTCACCACCGTCGAGTACACCAAGGACACCTACCACTCGGCGATCAACGCGCTGATCGAGGGCTCGATCCTCTCCGTGCTGGTGGTGTTCCTGTTCCTGCGCGACACGCGTGCGACGCTGATCTCGGCGCTCGCCATTCCGCTCTCGGCCATTCCGACTTTCGTGTTCATGCAGTGGGCGGACTTCACGCTCAACTCGATCAGCCTGCTGGCGCTTTCGCTGGTCGCGGGCGTGCTGGTCGACGATGCCATCGTCGAGATTGAGAACATCGTGCGCCACATGCGCATGGGCAAGAGCGGCTTCCAGGCGGCCCTCGATGCCGCCGACCAGATCGGGCTCGCGGTGGTGGCGACCTCTGCGACCATCGTCGCGGTGTTCCTGCCGGTGAGCTTCATGGGCGGGCTCACCGGACAGTATTTCAAGCAGTTCGGCCTCACAGTCGCGGCTGCGGTGTTCTTCTCGCTGCTGGTGGCGCGCCTCATCACGCCGGTGCTGGCCGCTTATGCGCTCAAGTCCGACGGCGTCGCCCATCACGGCGACGGCCCGATCATGGCCTGGTACCAGCGCGTATTGCGCTGGTCGACGCTGCACCGCTGGAAAACGGTGCTGGCGGGGATCGGGGTCTTCGTGCTGTCGATCGTCGGCATGATCGTGCTGGTGCCGTTCTCGTTCATCCCGGAAGGAGACATCGGCTTCACCTTTGCGACCGTCGAGCTGCCGCCGGGCGTACAGCTCGAGCAGACCGCCGCCGTCACCGCGGCCGCCTACCGCATGCTCGCGCGCCAGCCCGAGGTGCGGGACGTGGTCGAGGAGGTCGGCACGGGCGATGAGGGTGTGCGCGCCGCCTCACTCGACATCGCGCTCGTGCCCAAAGCTCAGCGCAAGGCCACGCAGCGCCAGTTCGAAGACCGGATGCTGCAGGAGTTCAAGGCCATCCCGGACGCGCAGCTGCACTTCAACCGCAACGGCAACGGCCGCGACGTCAACATCTACATCACCGGCGACAACCCGCAGCTCACCTACGACACCGCCCGCAAGGTGGTCGATGAGATGGCGGCGCTGCCCTTCGTGCGCGATGCGCGCATCAATAACGACCTGCCGCGCCCCGAGATCCTGATCCATCCGCACCTGGATCTCGCCTCGCAGCTCGGCGTGACGGTCGAGACCATCAGCGACACGATCCGTATCGCGACCCTCGGCGATCTCGATCAGAACAGCGCCAAGTTCTCGCTCGGCGACCGCCAGGTGCCGATCCGCGTCAGCCTCAACGAGGACAGCCGCAAGAGCCTCTCGACGCTCGAGAACCTGCCGGTGCCGACCTCGAAGGGGGGCTCCGTACCCCTCAAGGCGGTGGCGGACATCACCTTCGGCGAGGGCCCGACGCGCGTGCGCCGCTACAACCAGAGCCGGCGCTTATTTATCGATGCGGACCTGAAGGGCATGGAGCTCGGGCCTGCGATGAAGGCGATCTACGCTCTGCCGACGCTCAAGAACCTGCCGCAGGGCGTGCATCGGGTCGAAGTGGGCGATGCCAAGTACATGAATGAGCTGATCGCCAACTTCTTCATCGCCATGGGAACCGGGATCCTCATGGTGTTTGCGGTGCTGGTGCTGCTGTTCGCGCGGGTGCTGCAGCCGATCACCATCCTGTTCGCGCTGCCCTTCTCGATCGCCGGCGTGGTGCTGGCGCTGGCTCTCACGGGGCTCTCGGCCTCGCTCGGCGTGTTCATCGGCCTGCTCATGCTCATGGGCATCGTCTCCAAGAACTCGATCCTGCTGGTCGACTTCGCCATCGAGGAGATGCGCGCCGGCGCCGACCGCGTCACCGCGATCCTCGAGGCCGGCCACAAGCGCGCGCGCCCGATCGTGATGACGACCGTCGCGATGGTCGCCGGCATGATGCCCGTCGCCCTCGGTCTCGGCGGCGACACGGCCTTCCGCCAGCCCATGGCGATCGCGGTGATCGGCGGACTCATCACCTCGACCGGCCTCACGCTGGTGATCGTGCCGGCGGCGTTCACGCTCATCGACGATGTCGAGCGCTGGCTGGCGCCCAAGGTCGGCCGGGTGCTGGTGGCTCAGCCGCAGCCGCCGGCGGCCGAGCCGGGCTCACGGCCGCGTCCCGTCACCTAAGGACGCATGCTCACCGAGGCCGCGCCCCGGGTACCCGTCTCCCCCGCGCCGCCGCCGCGGCCGGCCGGAAGGCCGGCCTGGTGGGTGCGCGCGCTGTCGCGTGTGCCGCTGGCCGCGCTCTATGGCATCACCGGCTTCGCGGGCTGGCTCGCTTATCGCGTCGTTCCCTACCGCGCCGGGATGATCGAGAAGAGTCTCGCCACGGCGTTCCCCGAGCTCTCGGAGACGGACCTGCGCGCCGTGCGCCGCCGCTACTGCCTCGGCTTCGCGCAGATGCTGGCGGAGCTCGTCAAGGTAGCCGCGCTCACGCCCGCCGAGATCCGCCGCCGGGTGCGGATCGTGAACCTCGAGGAGCCGCGCTCGCTCCTGGCACAGGGCCAGTCGGTGCTGCTGGTCGCGGCGCACCAGTGCAATTGGGAATGGATGCTGCTCGCCCTCTCGCTCGAGCTCGGCTACCCGCTCGATGCGGCCTACAAGCCGCTCGTGAACCAGTGGGCGGAGCGCGAGATGGGCAAGCTCCGCACCCGCTTCGGCTGCCGCCTGGTGGCCGCGCAGGAATTGTTGCCCGACATCCTCAAGCGCCACGGCATGGTGCGCGCGGTCGCGATGGTCGCCGACCAGGAGCCGACCAGGTCCGAGCGCAAGTACTGGACGCGCTTCCTCAACCGCGACACGGCCTTCTACATGGGCCCCGAGGAGATCGCGCGCGTCACACGCTTTCCGGTGTTCTTCATCGCGATCCGGCGCCGGGCGCGCGGTTACTACGAGATGGAGTTCCTGCCGCTCGCCGCCGCCGGACGGGTCATGCCTCCCGGCACGCTCACCGAGCGCTACGCGCGCCTGGTGGAGGAGCAGATCCGCGCATCGCCGCCCGACTGGCCCTGGTCGCACAAGCGCTGGAAGCTCAGGAAGTCGGTCTACCAGGACCGCGTGGTCTGAGGCGCTCCTGAACGAAGAAAGCCGGCCCGCGCATCCTGCGCGAGCCGGCCAGGGAGTCTTGCTTTAATTACCTGCGGCCACTGCGTCCGGACCGATCGCGCCGCGCAGCGCACCGGCGGGCGCGCTCGAGGCCGCGACGGACACCGACAGCCTGCCGGCCTCGAAGCTCTCGACATCGGATGCGCTGATGCGGACGAGCTCGGTCGAGAAGTGGCCCATCTCGACCGGGCTGCGGGCGAGGTCGGCGAGCGCCGTCCCGGCGCCGCTCACTACCCGTGCCCCCGTCGCATCCTCGACACCCGCGGTGTTGACGTGCACCGTCAGAGTCCCGGCGTGCGCATCGACCGTCGCCGCGGCGACGCCGGAGGCGCGCAGGCCGAGAGCGGCCGCCTCGGGCGAGGCGCCGAGCTCGGAGAAGGTCACGTGCACGCCGTCGGGGGCGAGCTGCCCGCGAATCTCGCCGTTGGGATGGGCGGCGGACGTGGCGATGACATAGAGCCGGCCCTGGGCGAATGCGCCCGCTTGCTCGGCGCTCAGGTTGACATTAGCCGGCACCACGAATTCCCCGCTGCTACCTTCGCGCGGCGCGAGCGTGACGACCGCTTCCCCGGTCGAGCCGGCGAAGCCCTGGTTGATGGTCACGGTCCGGGCGGACATGCCGCTCAAGGTCACCGTACCGCTCACGGCACCGGTTGCAGACTCCACGCTGACCCGCGCCACGCCCGAGGCCTTCGAGCTCGGCATGGGGAAGATCTGCGAGGCCGACATCGCCACGGCGCCGTTCATCACGTTGACCATGACGGCCGCGGAGGTCATCGAGCCGCCGATGTTGTCCGTCGCCTTGGCGGTGATCGAGTGGTTGCCGTTGGCGACCTTGGTGCTGTCCCAGTTGACGGTGTAGGGCGCGGCCATCACCGTCCCGACCGACGTGGTGCCGTCCACGAAGAACTGGACGCTCGCGATGGTGTAGCCGGGTGCCGCCGCCGCGGTCGCGGTGAGCGGCACGGCGGCGCCGCTCACGTTCGCGTTCGCCGCCGGAGCGGTCACTGAGACGGTCGGGCACGCCACCTGGCCGTAGCCCCCGCCACACATGCCTCCCCCTCCGCCACCGCCGTAGTTGCTGCCGCCGTAGCCGCCGCAGGCTGTGAGAACCGCCGCCATGAGGCCGCCGGCAAGGACCATGAGTAATCGGGTCAGGATCGGATGACGCGCGTCCATAGGAAATCCCGCTGATGAGTTGTTGCCCGACCCGTAGGTGTCGCGGCAAGGCCAGACGGTTCCGACCGCGGTGGATGCGGGAACGCAGACAGCCGCGGGCGTCGCAGCGCGGCGACCGCCGCGCCCGAGGAAGCTTCAGCGCCTGGCGGGCTCGGCGCGCTCGGCTGCTTCGCCGCGCCGCAGCTCGCGCGGCAACGTGAAGACCACCCGCTCCTCGCGCCCGGTGACTTCGTGGGGGCGCTGCCCGCCCCACTCCGCCAGGCGCGCCACCACCTGTTGCACCAGCAGCTCCGGCGCCGAGGCGCCGGCCGTCACGCCGACGGCGCGCTTGTCCGCGAACCACTCGGCGCGCAGGTCATCCGGCCCGTCCACCAGATAGCCGGGGACGCCGGCGCGGTCGGCCAGCTCGCGCAGGCGGTTGGAGTTGGAGCTGGTGCGCGAGCCCACGACCAGCAGCACGTCGCACTGCCCGAGCAGTTGCTTGACCGCATCCTGGCGGTTCTGCGTCGCGTAGCAGATGTCTTCGTGGCGCGGCGTGGCGAGCTCGGGAAACCGGGCCTTGAGCGCCGCGACGATCCCGGCGGTGTCGTCCACCGAGAGCGTCGTCTGAGTGACGAGGGCAAGGCTGGCCGGCTCGCGGACGTTGAGCGCGGCGACGTCCGCGAGGTCCTCCACCAGGTGGATGTGCCCGCCGAAGGACTCATCGAACCGGCCCATGGTGCCTTCCACCTCCGGGTGCCCCGCGTGGCCGATGAGGACCACGTCGCGTCCCTCGCGCGCGTAGCGCTGCACTTCCATGTGCACCTTGGTGACCAGGGGGCAGGTGGCGTTGAACACCGTCAGGCGGCGGGCGTGCGCCTCCTCTTCGACGGCGCTCGATACCCCGTGCGCGGAGAAGATCACGGTGCAGCCGGCGGGCACCTCGGCCAGCTCGTCGACGAACACCGCGCCGAGGGCGCGCAGCCGCTCGACCACGTGGCGGTTGTGGACCACCTCGTGCCGCACGTAGATCGGCGGGCCGAAGAGCTCGAGCGCGCGCTCGACGATATCGATCGCCCGGTCGACGCCGGCGCAGAAGCCGCGCGGGTTGGCGAGCAGCACCTGCATCAGTTGCTCCCCCGGTGTCCGCGACGCGCCTCGAGCCAGGCATCGAGCAGCAGCAGTCCCGCGCCTACCGTGATGGCGGAGTCGGCGACGTTGAAGGCCGGGAAGTAGTGCGCCCCCCAGTGGGCATAGATGAAATCGATCACGTGGCCGAGGCGCAGCCGGTCGATCATGTTGCCGAGCGCGCCGCCGATGATGAGCACGAGCCCGCAGGCGATGAGACCGTGGGTCGCCGCCGCCAGGCGCCGCAGCCACACCGTGAGCGTCACGCTCACCCCGAGCGCCAGCGCCACGAACAGCCAGCGTTGCCAGCCGGCGGCATCCGCCAGCATGCTGAAGGCAGCGCCGGTGTTGTAGGTGAGGATGATGTCGAGCACCGGCAGCAGGTGCACGCGCTCGAACAGGAAGAAATGGTGCAGCATCCAGGCCTTGGATGCCTGGTCGAGCACGATCACGGCGAGCGTGAGCGGCAGCCAGCGCCAGCCGCTCGCGGCGGCGGGGAGCGAGCTCGCGCTCATACGTAGCGCCGCTCCTCGCCCGGCATCCCGAGGTTCACGATGCAACGCCCGCATAGCTGCGGGTGGTGCGAGTGCGTGCCGACATCCGGCCGCCGGTTCCAGCAGCGCACGCACTTGGGATCGGTGTTCGCCGCGACGGCGATCCACACGCCCGGGAGGTTCGCCGCCGGCACGGCGCCCGCCGGCGCCTCCGCGACCTCGTGCACACGCGCTTCGGAGGTGATGAGAAGGAAGCGCAGCTCGGGGCCGAGCGCCGCGAAGCGCCGCTGCTCCGGCAGGCAGTACACGTCGACGCTGGCATCGAGCGGCGCGCCGATGGCGCCCGTATCGCGCAGCTTCTCGAGCTCGCGCGTCACGTCGGTGCGCAGCTCGATGAACGCGTTCCAGTCGATGGCGCCCGCCGGCACTTCGGGCGGCGCGTGCCAGGTGGCGTGGAACACCGATTCGGCCCGCTCTCCCGGCAGGTAGCTCCAGACCTCCTCGGTCGTGAACGACAGGATCGGCGCGAGCCAGCGCACCATGCACTCGGCGATGTGGATCATCGCGGTCTGTGCCGAGCGCCGCGCGCGCCCCCTGGCGGGCGTGGTGTACAGGCGGTCCTTGAGCACGTCGAGATAGAAGCCGCCGAGATCGACTGTGCAGAAGTTGTGGACCTTCTGATAGATGAGATGGAAGGCGTAGCGGCGGTAGGCGTCGAGGACCTCCGCCTGCAGCGCCTGCGTACGCGAGAGCGCCCATCGATCGAGCGCCACCATCTCATCGAGCGGCAACGCGTCCCGCAGCGGGTCGAAGCCGTGGAGATTGCCGAGGAGGAACCGCAGCGTGTTGCGCATGCGGCGGTAGGAATCGGCCATGCGCTTCAGGATCTCGTCCGACACGCTCATCTCGTTGGCGTAGTCGGTCGCCGAGACCCACAGCCGCAGCACATCCGCCCCGAGGCTGTTCATCACCCGCTGCGGGGCGATCACGTTGCCCAATGACTTCGACTGCTTGCGCCCCTTCTCGTCCACCGTGAAGCCGTGAGTGAGCACGCCGCGGTACGGCGGGCGCTGGTAGAGCGCCTCCGACATGAGCAGCGAGCTGTGGAACCAGCCGCGATGCTGATCCGAGCCCTCGAGATAGAGGTCGACCGGAGCTGCGATCTCGGGCCGCTCGGCGCCCACGCACTCGAACGAGAGTCCCGAGTCGGCCCAGACGTCCATGACGTCCTTGACCTTGTCGTAGTGCCCTGCCTCATCGCCCAGGAGCTCGCGCGGGTCGAGCGCGAACCAGGCGTCGATGCCGCCCTGCTCGACGCGCGCGGCGGCGGCCTGGATCAGCTCCTGGGTGCGGGGATGCAGCTCACCCGATTCGCGGTGGACGAACAGCGGAATCGGTACGCCCCAGGTGCGCTGGCGCGAGATGCACCAGTCCGGGCGGCTTTCGATCATGCCGGTGATGCGCTGCTCGCCCCACGCCGGCGTCCACTGCACGCCGGGGATGTCGCGCAGCGTGTGCTCGCGCAGCCGCCCCTGCTCCATGCTGATGAACCACTGCGGCGTCGCGCGGAAGATCACCGGGGTCTTGTGGCGCCAGCAAACGGGATAGCTGTGCTGCACCTTCTCCTCGCGCAGCAGCCGGCCGCGCTCGGCGAGCGCGGCGATGATCACCGGATTGGCCTCGTCCACCCTGAGCCCGGCGACGAGCGGCGTACCCGGGAGAAACCGCCCGTCGTTCCCCACCGGGTTCGTCACCGGCAGCCCGTAGCGCTGACCCGTGGCGAAGTCCTCCTGGCCGTGACCGGGAGCGGTGTGCACCGCGCCGGTGCCGGCATCGAGGGTCACGTGCCCGCCGAGCACCACCGGCACCTGCCGCTCCTGGAACGGATGCTCGAGCTCGAGCCCCTCGAGCTCGCGGCCGGCGACCTCGGCGAGCACGGCCCCGGCTCTCATGTGATAGCGCCTGAGGCACGCCTCGAGGAGCTCCGCGGCGACGATCAGCCGGTGGCGCTCGCCGTCCTTTTCGGCCTCGACCAGCACGTAGCGGAACTCGGCGTTGAGCGCCACCGCCTGATTGGCCGGCAGCGTCCAGGGCGTCGTGGTCCAGATGACGATGTCCACGGGGGCGCCGCCGAGCTGCGCGAGCCCGAGCGAGACGCGCCGTGCCAGATCGGCGTTGTCGCTCACCCGGAAGGCGACGTCGATGGCCGGCGAGGTCTTATCCTCGTACTCGACTTCCGCCTCGGCGAGCGCCGAGCGGCAATCGATGCACCAGTGCACCGGCTTCACGCCCTTGTAGAGGTGGCCGTTCTCGATGATGCGGCCGAAGGCCCGCAGCTGCTGCGCCTCGTAGCGCGGCGCCATGGTCATGTAGGGATGGTCCCAATCGCCGAGAATCCCGAGGCGCTTGAAGTCGGCGCGCTGCAGGTCGATCTGCTCGGCGGCGTAGGCGCGGCAGGCGGCGCGAAAGGCCTGCGCATCGAGCTTCTGTCCGGGGCGCCCGTGCTTCTTCTCCACCTGCAGCTCGATCGGCAGCCCGTGACAGTCCCAGCCGGGGATGTAGGGCGAGTCGAAGCCGTCGAGCGAGCGCGACTTGACGACGATGTCCTTCAGGATCTTGTTGACTGCATGGCCGATGTGGATCGCGCCGTTGGCGTACGGCGGCCCGTCGTGCAGCACGAAGCGCGGCCGGCCGCGCGCGGCCTCGCGCAGCTTCGCGTAAGTGCCGCGCTCCTCCCAGGCGCGCGCCATGGCGGGCTCGCGCTGGGCGAGGTCCGCCTTCATGGGGAACTCGGTCCGCGGCAGGTTGATCGTGTGCTTGTAATCCGTCATCAGCTTAAGGCTCGTCCATCGTTCAGGCATTGAGTATGCGGCGCGCATCCGCAGCGTCGCGCTGCATCTGCGCCGCGAGCGCGTCCAGCGACGCGAAGTGCTGCTCATCGCGCAGCTTCGCGGCGAATTCCACTTCGATCTCGCGCCCGTAGAGATCGTCGCTGAAATCGAAAACATGTGCCTCGAGCAGCGCCTCGCCGCCGCCGATCGTCGGGCGCGTGCCGAGGCTGGCGACTCCGGGCAGCGCCGCACCCGCCGCGCCGCGCACCTGCACCGCGAAGATGCCCGCGACCGGCGCACGGCGCCGCCCGAGCGCGAGGTTCGCGGTGGGAAATCCGAGGTCCCTTCCCAGACGCCGCCCGCCGATCACCCGGCCGCGCATCGAGTACGGCCGGCCGAGCCAGCGGCCGGCGCGCGCAAAGTCGGCGCGGCTAAGCGCCTCACGCACCCCGCTGCTCGAGACGCGCTCCCCGGCCACCGTGACGGCAGGCACGACATCCACGGCAAAGCCGAGGCGTTCCCCGGCCGCCGTGAGCGCCGCCGCGGTCGCCTCCCCCTTGCGGGCGAAGCGGAAATCATGCCCGACCACGACGACGCTCGGACGCAGCCGCCGCACCAGCAGCTGCGCGAAGTCCTCGGCAGAGAGGTTACGCAAAGCCTCGTCGAAGCGCAGCAGCCAGAGATAGTCGAGACCCGCGCTCGAGAGGATCCGCCAGCGCTCGCGGAAGGTCGTAAGCCGCGCCGGAGGGTCCTCGGGCGAGAGGAACTCGCGCGGCATGGGCTCGAAGGTCAGCATGACCGCCGGCTGCGCGAGCCGCTGCGCGTGGCTCCTCACCCGCGCGATGAGCGCCTGATGCCCGAGATGCAGGCCGTCGTAGGTGCCGATCGTCACCACACAGCGGCCGTGCCGGGGCCCCAGATCCACCTGTCCGCGAATGAGCTCCATGAACCCTTTAAGTCACTGATACCGAAGGACTAAGTTAACCGAAATGCCGCCCCACGAGCCGCCGCGTAGTTTATGTGAAGCGCCCGCGCCCGTGACGCCGGTTTGCGTTGACAAGACCCCGTCCCCTCAGCAGACTACCGGCCCCCGCCCCCGGGGGACGTACCGATAACGGAGATTGAGTGGCCAATACCAAGTCCGCCGAAAAGGCTGCCCGCCAGGCTGAGAAACACCGTGCCCGCAACGTTGCCCTGCGCTCCCGCATGCGCACGGCGGTCCGCAAGGTGACCACAGCCATCGCCGAAGGCGACAAGGCCGCCGCTCAAAATACCTACAAGGAAGCCGTCCCGGTCATCGATACGCTCGTCGGCAAGCAGATCATCCACCGCAACAAGGCCGCCCGGCACAAGAGTCGTCTGTCGGCCCGTATCCGCGCGATGCAATGAGGCTTCGATGAACGCGAATCACAAGACCCGGATCCCCGTCCCCGTCGTCCCGACACCGCTCAAGTTGCGGCCCGCGGCCCGGCGGCAGTTCCTGCTGGAGATGATGCGCGCTCGCGTGCCGCGCGATCGTCCTCCTCCAAAAGCCTCATAACCGCCTCGCAGAGCTCCTTCGTTCCGGCCCCCGTCGCTCCTGAGATCAGGAAGTGGGGGCCGCGGTAGCGGAGCGCCCGCACGATGGTGCGCGCCCGCTGCTCCGCTTCGTTCTCCGGCAGCAGATCGCGTTTGTTGAGCACCAGCCAGCGGGGCTTCGCCGCCAGCTCGCGGCTGAACTTCCTGAGCTCCGCCACGATGGCGCGCGCATCGCGCACCGGATCGGCCTCCGGGTCGATGGGCGCGATGTCGACCAGGTGCAGCAGCAGGCGCGTGCGCTGCAGGTGCTTCAGGAAGCGGTGCCCGAGGCCCGCCCCTTCCGCCGCACCTTCGATGAGGCCCGGGATGTCGGCCATGACGAAGCTGCGATGCTCGCCCACGGCCACGACTCCCAGGTTCGGGTGCAGTGTCGTGAACGGGTAGTCGGCCACCTTCGGTCGTGCGGCGGAGACTGCGCGGATGAGGGTGGACTTGCCGGCATTGGGGAGCCCCAGGAGCCCGACATCCGCGATCACTTTGAGCTCGAGCTCGAGGGCGCGTTTCTCGCCCGCCAGTCCGGGGCCGAACTGGCGCGGTGAGCGGTTGGTGCTCGACTTGAAGCGCTGGTTGCCCCAGCCACCCTTGCCGCCGCGTGCCACCAGCAGCTCCTCGCCGTCGCGCGTGAGATCGCCGAGCTGCTCCTGCGTATCGGCATCGCGCACCACCGTGCCGACCGGCACCGGCACGCGCAGGTCCGCACCGCCGCGCCCGGTACAGTCGTTCGAGCCTCCGGGCTCACCGTGCCCGGCCTTGAAGGTCCGCTCGATGCGAAAGTCGGCGAGCGTATTGATGCCGGTGGCGGCGCGCAGGTAGACGCTGCCGCCGTGACCGCCGTCGCCGCCATCCGGCCCGCCGAAGGGCACGAACTTCTCGCGGCGGAAGCTGGCGCTGCCGCGTCCGCCGTTGCCGGCCTGCACCCGTGCCCGGGCCTCGTCGACGAATTTCATGGGTAGCTCTTAAACAAAAACCCCGGCGCTGCGGCCGGGGCTTTGCTCGAATGCTCGATTCCCTCGCGGCCGCCGCTCAGGCCTTCTCCGGCTCGGGAAGCACGCTCACGTACATCCGCTGCTCGACGCCCTTCTTCCGGAACTGCACCTTGCCGGTCACCTTCGCGAACAGCGTGTGGTCGGTGCCGATCCCGACGTTGGAGCCGGCGCGCACCTGCGTGCCGCGCTGGCGGACGATGATGTTGCCGGCCAGCACCTGCTCACCGCCGAAGCGCTTCACTCCCAGCCGTTTGGAGTGGGAGTCGCGCCCGTTCTTGGTGCTGCCGCCTGCCTTTTTATGTGCCATGGCTCAACCCGCCCGGATGTCCGTGACCTTCACTTCGGTGTAGAGCTGCCGGTGGTTCTTCTGCCGCAGATAGTGCGCGCGGCGCTTGAACTTCACGACCGACACCTTGGCGCCCTTGCCGTGGCGCACGACGGTGGCAAGCACCTTGCCGCCCTTGAGCGTGGGCTTGCCGACCTTGACGTCCGCTCCCTCTCCGACCAGGAGCACTTCGCCGAACTCGACGGTGGCGCCCGGCTCCGCGTCGAGCTTCTCGACGCGCAGCACGCCGTCCTTCGTCACCCGATACTGCTTGCCGCCCGTGGCGATGACTGCGTACATAGTGCTTTAAGAGAGGAAGGGGCTCAAAGAAAGGCCGCGCATTCTACTGACCGGACCCCTCCCGGTCAAACGACCATTTCCTCAAGTCCGGCACGGACTTATCGAGGTCATGCGTGGTTCCCGATGTTCTCCTCGGCGGCTCAGGTCGGCTAGGATGCGCCCGGTGACGCTAGCTGAGATTCGCGCCCTGGTGCGCCCGGACCTCGACTCCGTCGACCAGGTCATCCGCGCACGCCTGAAGAGCGCCGTGCCCCTCGTCGACCGGGTCGCCGATCACATCATCGGCGGCGGGGGTAAGCGGCTGCGCCCGCTGCTGGTCGTGCTCGGCGGCCGCGCCTGCGGCCG
>DASPOP010000426.1:0-7615 GCA_035625955.1 Steroidobacteraceae bacterium
GCTTTGCAGCACCGCGGTGATACCAAGACCGGCAACAAATGCCCTTAGCCGGTTGCGAAGCGCGACGCCAAGAACGCGCCGCAAGTCGCTGCCGAAGGCCCGCATGATGCCGCTGCGGACCATGTGCAGGCCCCAGAGCAGCAGCGCGACCCCGCCGACCAGATCCAGAAGAATCATGCTGCCCATGTCCAATGGGCCGCGGTCAGGGAAGGTTGCCTTTGACGATCGCTCCGCCCTTCATGACGACCGCGACCGACTCGAGCGCGCGGATGTCCTTGAGGGGATCCCCGTCCACCGCGATCAGGTCGGCGTAGCGCCCGGGCGCGATCGCGCCGACGTTGGCGGTCTGATCGAGGGCCTCGGCGGCATTCCTGGTCGCAGCCTGGATCGCCTCCAGCGGCGTCATGCCCCATTCGACCATCTTGGCGAACTGGCGTGCGTTGGTGCCGTGCGGATAGACGCCGGCGTCCGTACCGAAGAGCATCCTGACTCCCGCGGCGTGCGCGGCACGGAACGTC
Organism: Steroidobacteraceae bacterium; assembly: GCA_035625955.1. GTDB lineage: Bacteria > Pseudomonadota > Gammaproteobacteria > Steroidobacterales > Steroidobacteraceae > 13-2-20CM-66-19. The sequence goes on from DASPOP010000426.1 coordinate 519, forward strand.
TGCCGCTGCTTGAGTCCGATCATGCGCTCCTTATCCAGGCTTTCGGCGTACACGCCGTTCCTGGCACCCTCGGCGAGGATGTAGTCGTCGTTGTAGACGTCCATGTCGAACCAGGCGCCGCGCTCCCTGGCGAGCCTGAAGCTCTCGGCATCCGCGAGACTCGCGTGCTCGATGGTATCGACTCCGGCGCGCAGCGCGTCGTTGATGCCCTCGGTGCCGTGCGCGTGGACGGCGACGCGCAATCCCAGACGGTGCGCCTCGTCGACGACGGCCTTGATCTCCTCGAGCGACAGCTGTTGCGCACTGACGCTGTCGCGCTTGGACAGCACCCCGCCGGTCATGCAGACCTTGATGACCCTGGCGCCGTACTTATGCAGCTTGCGCACCAGCGCACGGTACTCGTCCGGCGAGTTTGCGATCTGCGTATCGGGCGTGGTGACCGAGGGCGGGAACTGCGTGGCGTCGCAATGCCCGCCGGTCGAGCCGATCGCATAGGTCGCGGGCACGATGCGCGGGCCCGCGATGTAGCCGTGATCGATGCCTTCCATGAGCCCGACGTCCTGGTAGTCGTGGGAGCCGACGTTGCGCACGGTGGTGAAGCCTGCCTCGAGCGTCCTGCGGGCGTTGGCGACGCCCACGGTCATCCAGAAGCTGTCGGTGTACTCGAGCCGGCGATAGCCGCTGATCAGCGGGTCGGAAGTCAGGTGCACGTGCATGTCGATGAGACCCGGGAGGATCGTCTTATTTCCCAGATCCACCAGCCTCGCGCCCGCGGGCGTGGGATCCCCCTCGTGCCCCACCGCGCTGATGCGCCCGTCGGTGATGACGATCTGCGGCCGCTCGACCTCGCGGCCTGCCAGCACGTCTATCATGCGTGCCGCGGTGACGACCGTGGTTTCCGCCGGGACCGAAGGCGTGAAGCAGAGCGCGCAGAGCGCGGCAGCGACCATGGCAGGGATCCGCATTGTCTTCTCCGTTCGGTTGTCAATCCTCGTCCGCGGCGGGCATCTTTGCCTCGACCTGCGCCGCGATCGCGGCGGGGTCGGCAGCCGTCGCGGGATAGGACTCGGACCAGAGCACCGAGCCGTCCTTGACCGAGAGTAGCGTCACCGTCAGGCGCTGTGCCGGCGATTGCCCGTCAACCGCGCCATAGAGAACGTACTTCGCCGCGCGCGCGCGTCCCTGCGCCACGGCGGCCGTGGCGTCGAGGGAGGCGGGCGGCGCGTTCACGAGTCCCACGTGCCCGTGAAGGGAAATGGCGATCCGGCCATACACCTGTGCGAAGGCCGAGTCGGCCAGCTTGCGGGCTGCTGCGTCGCCGGATGGCGCGCCGAAGGGGATTGCCAGCACGGGCGCCTGCGCCGCCGCGACCTCCTTGCCAACCTCGTTGGCAAAAGTCTGCGCGATCTGGATGCCGAGCTTGGCGACGTCGGAGGTGTTGGAGCTGCCCTGATAGCTGTCGGCGATGTCCTTGAGCTTCCTGGCGTCGGCCGGCGAGATCGTATCTGCGCTCGGCGCCTTGGGTGGGGGAGGGATCGGCGGGGACTCGTCCCGGTCCCAGTTGCGGCTCAGGCTGCAGCCTCTGGAGAACAGAGCAATGGCCAGCCAGATCCAGATGATCCACCGTATCCAGCGGGGCAGCCGCTTGAAGGATATCCAGGCCGATTGCAGCAGCCAGCCGACGACGTGCGCCCAGAACCGTATGCGCTGCCCGGGCTCCTCGCGCGGAAACTCCGGATACCTGCGGCTCGCCGGCGGAGAGCTGGCCCGCGCGGGCCGCTCCGCCGCCTGCCTGGAGGGTTGCGGCGCGACCTCCTGCCCCGAGAGCAGCCGGCGGCAAAGCGCTTCGAGCGCCGCCGTGGCCTGTCCGTCCGGCGCCCGGGTCCACTGCACCGCGAGAAACTTCTCGGGAACGCGGGCGCGCGCCTGCGTCGTGTCATCGATGACGACCGGCAGCAGAAAGGTGTGATCGTCCGCCATGTCGTGGGTCCGCTCGACCGCCAGCCGCCACTCCCGGCGGAAGTAGCCCTCGGGACGCGCGTCGGTTTGCGCGGATATGACCGGCATGAAAAGATCGCACTCGCGTATCTGCCGGCGGATCTTCTGGTCCCAGGCGTCTCCTCCGTCGAGCCCGCTCTCGTCGTACCAGACCTCGAGTCCATACGACTGCAGAGCGTCCCTGAGGGCCTGCGCGGCCTTGCGGTCGTCCGAGGCGTAGCTCAGGAACACCGAAGGAGGCGGGCGCTGCGGGTCGGTGGGCTCGGCGGTGGACATGGGTGGCGGGTCAGTATTCGGTGAGCAAGGTTAGGGCAAAAATGCCCGGATTTCACGCAGCTATCCTGCCGGCGGACTCCGCGGCGGTCGTGACCGTGGCGGGGCTGCGCAAGACCTACGCCAATGGCCTCACCGCGCTCCATGACATCGAGTTGACCATCCGGCGCGGCGAGATCTTCGCGCTGCTCGGCCCGAACGGGGCGGGCAAGACCACCCTCATCAACATCATCTGCGGCATCGTCACGCCGAGCGCCGGCAGCGTGGTCGCCGACGGTCACGACATCGTGCGCGACTACCGCGCGGCGCGCAGCAGGATCGGGCTCGTGCCCCAGGAGCTGCACACCGACACCTTCGAGACGGTACTGGCGACGGTCAATTTCAGCCGCGGGCTGTTCGGCCGGCCGCCGGATCCGGCCTACTGCGAGCGTGTCCTGCGCGATCTGTCGCTGTGGGACCGCAGGGACGCGAAGATCATGACCTTGTCGGGGGGCATGAAGCGCCGCGTGCTGATCGCCAAGGCGCTCGCCCACGAGCCGACGATCCTGTTCCTCGACGAGCCGACCGCAGGCGTCGACGTGGAGCTGCGGCGCGACATGTGGCAGCTGGTGCGCCGGCTGCGCGACAGCGGCGTGACCATCATCCTCACCACGCATTACATCGAGGAGGCGGAAGAGATGGCCGACCGCGTCGGTGTGATCCACAAGGGAAGGCTGATCGTCGTCGAGGACAAGACGCTGCTGATGCGCAAGCTCGGCAAGCGGCAGCTGACCCTGCACCTGCAGCAGCCGCTCGCGGCGCTTCCCGCCGGGCTCTCCGCCTATGCGCTCGAGCTCGCCGACGGCGGCGAGACGCTGGTCCTCACCTTCGACGCCCATCACGGCGAGAGCGGCATCGCCCCGCTCCTCAAGCGGCTCGGCGAGCTCGGCATCGACTTCAAGGACCTGCACTCGAGCGAGAGCTCGCTCGAGGACATCTTCGTGGGCCTGGTGAGCGAGCGGGCATGAACGTCTTCGCGATCCGCGCGATCTATCGTTTCGAGATGGCGCGGACCTTCCGCACCCTGATGCAGAGCATCGCGGCTCCGGTGCTGTCGACCGCACTGTACTTCGTGGTATTCGGCGCCGCGATCGGCGCGCGCATGGGCCGGGTCGACGGCGTCGGCTACGGCTCCTTCATCGTGCCGGGCCTCATCATGCTGTCGATCCTCACCGAGAGCGTCTCGAACGCCTCTTTCGGCATCTACCTCCCCAAATGGTCCGGAACGATCTTCGAGCTGCTCTCCGCTCCGGTCTCCTACGTCGAAGTGCTCATCGGCTACGTGGGAGCCGCGGCCACCAAGTCGGTGATGCTCGGCGTGCTGATCCTGGTGACGGCGCGCGTGTTCGTGCCCTACGGGATTCTGCACCCGGCGTGGATGGTTGCGTTCCTCATCCTCACGGCCGTCACCTTCAGCCTGCTCGGCTTCATTATCGGCGTGTGGGCTGGCAGCTTCGAGCAGCTGCAGGTGGTACCGCTCATGATCCTGACGCCGCTCACTTTCCTCGGCGGTGCCTTCTACTCGATCAGCATGCTGCCGCCGCTGTGGCAGAAGATCACACTCTTCAATCCGGTCGTTTACCTGATCAGTGGCTTCCGCTGGAGCTTCTATGGGACGGCGGACGTGAACGTGGTGGCGAGCGCGGCGGCGACGCTGCTGTTCCTGGCGCTGTGCGTCGCGGCGGTGGCCTGGATCTTCAGGACCGGCTACAAGCTGAAGAACTAGGCATCAGTGCGTCGCGCCGAGTTCCTCGAAGCGCACGTTGCCGATTCGATACGACTTCCAGTCGCGATAGTCGAAGTGCCACCACTCGAATTCGTAGACTGTGAACCCCTGCGCCTCCATGTGCCGCCGCAACAGGTCGCGCATGCGGCGCTGTCCGGCAGTGCCGCCGCTGTAGGTCGGGTAGGCGCGCTCGGTGGCCTCGTCGTACAGGCTCGGCATCTCGACCTCATGGCCGCTCTTGAGCTCGTAGAGCGTGAGGTCCACCGCGCAGCCGCGGTTGTGGCGCGAGCCTTCGGCGGGATCGGCGACGTAGCGGTGCAGCTCGGGGGGCATCGCGTCCCAGAAGATCCTGGTCACGTACCACGGCCGGTAGGCATCGTGCACCAGCAGCCCGTAGCCCTCGCGCGCCAGCGAGCGCTGCACGCGCACCAGCGCCTCCGCCGCCGGCCGCTGCATGAAGGCGCGCGCCTGGCTGTAGAGCGGCGTGCCGAGAAAATTGCGCGTGCCGGCGTAGCGGATGTCGAGTCTGATCGTTGGGTCGAGGGCCGTCAGCTCGACGAGATCGGCCGGCCGGAACTCGCCGCTCTCCGCCGGCGGCGTCGCGGCGAGCGCAATCGGCAGCAGCTCCGCCACCGGCCGCGCCGGCGTGACGCGAAAGACGCCGCCGGTAATGCCGGTCCGGCGGGCGTCATCCGCGTTCGCGTTCTGCTGGGCGATTGCCGCGGTCTGCAACGCCATCGCCACGCATAGCGCACCCAGCGCCCGCAGGAACATCAGCGGGCCTCCAGGGGCTGTTTCATCTCCGCGCAGATGGCGCGCACCAGGTCGCGAAGCTGCGCGTGCTCGAGGTTCGCGAGCACCGCTACGGCGAAATGCGTCTGCGGGATGATGAAGAGCTCCGTGCTGGTACCCGACTGCGCGCCGGTGTGCATCACGAACCGGCCGCCCTCCGGCAGCTGGAATCCAAGCCCATAGCCGTTGGTGCCGCTCACCGCAGTGGCGGTCCACATCTGCGTGAGCGTGGCGGGCTGCACGAGCTTGCCGTCGAGCAACGCCTGCGCGAAGCGCACCAGGTCCTCGGCGGTGGACACGTAGCCGCCGCCGGGGATCTTGTAGCTCGAGTCCATGAGAACCGCGTTCCTTAGCTTGCCCTCGATCTTCTGATAGCCGCGTGCGCGGTGCGGCACGATCTCGAACACGTTGTCGACGAAGGTGTGAGTCATCCCGGCGGGCCGGAGCACGTGCTCCTCGACGTAGTCCTGGAAGCGTGCGCCCGCCGCGCCTTCGATCGCACAGCCGACGACCGTGTAGCCGTAGGTGCTGTAGGAATATGCGCTGCCGGGACGGAACAGCAGCGGGTCGTTGGCGAAGATGGCGAACCCGTCCGCCATCCACTGGTAATGGTGCGTGTACTCCGGCTCGCCCGGAAGGTAGTGGCGGATTCCCGAGGTGTGAGACAGAAGCTCACGCACGGTGATCGGCCATTGCTTCGGCGGAAACGCGGCGCAGTAGCTTTGCACCGGCGCGTCGAGATCCAGCTTTCCCGATTCGACCAGGGCCATGGTCGCGACCGCCGTGATGGGCTTGGCGATGGAGCCGGTGCGGATCAGCGTTTCGGGGGTCGCCGGCACCGAGCTCTCGAGATCCGCCGTGCCGAATGCCCGGGAATACGTGAGCCGGTCCGCCGTCATCACGGCGACCGTGACGGCGGGAATCTGTTGCGCGCGCATCGCGTCGCTCACGATCCGGTCGAGGCGCGCATCTGCCGCTCCCGGCGCCCCGCCCGGCGCAGCCGCCACACGGCCCGCCGCGAGCAGCAGCAGGATGAGACTCAGGGATCTCGCGCGCATGTGCGTTACTCTATAGTCATGATCGCACTCAGCGCCACCGACGTGTTGAGCCTGCTGACGCCTGGCGAGACGGTCGGCTTGGTGGAAGCCGCGGCGCTCGCCGCCGCGGGATCCTCCGACTGGGTGGTGCCGGAGCGCCAGCACGTGAAGTGGGCGCAGGGGACGCTGCTCACCATGCCGGCGATCGGCGCCGGCGCCCTTGCGGTCAAGCTGGTTTCAGTGGTTCCCGGCAACGCCGCGCGCAAGCTGCCGGTGACGAACGGACTGCTGATCCTCGGCGACGCCGGCACGGGGCTGCCGCTGGCGATCATGGACGCAGCGGCGCTGACCGCCATGCGCACCGGCGCCGTCGGTGCGCTGGGGCTGAAGTACATCACGCCGGCCGGCGTCGATTCGCTCGGCATCGTGGGCGCCGGCGTGCAGGGCGCGTGGCAGGCGATCACGGCCTGCGCGGTGCGGCGGATACGCACGGTGTTTGCGCTGCGCCGTTCGGCGGCCGGGTTCGAGCGGTTCTGCGCCACGCTCGCCGCGCATGCTCCGGGAGTGACGGTCGTCGCCTGCGAGAGCGCGGCTGAGGTGCTGTCGCGCACTGCGGTGATCGTCACGGCGACGACCTCGGCCGAGCCCGTGCTGCCCGATGACCCGGCTGTGCTCGCCGGCCGGCACTTCATCGCCATCGGCTCCTACGAGCGCCATATGTGCGAGCTTCCCGACGCGGTCTTCGGGCTCGCGGGCCACCTGGTGCTGGATTCGAAGCTCGCCCGCCACGAGGTTGGAGAAGCCGTGCGTGCGGTGGAGCGCGGAGCTCTGCGGGACACGGATCTCTTTAGCATCGGCGAGCTCGCCTCGGGGCGGCGCAGTGTCGACGTCACGCGCACGACCGCCTACAAGTCGGCCGGCATGGCGCTCTACGATCTTTACGTCGCCAGGGCGCTGCACGAGGCGGCGCGGCGGCGGGGTGTCGGACAGGAGGTCGTCTTATGACTCGCGTGCTCGTCACCGGAGCTTCGGGCGGGATCGGCGCCGCGATCGCGGGCGCGTTGGCCGCGCGTGGCGCCACGATCGTTCTGCACTATCAGTCCAGCCGCGCGGCCGCGGAAGCCAGCTTGCGGCCGCTGCCGGGAGCGGGACACGAGCTGGTGCAGGCCGACCTCACCGATCCTGCCGCCGTCGAGCGTCTATGGCGCGAGGCCGACGCACTGCGTCCGATC
>DASPOP010000427.1:0-25719 GCA_035625955.1 Steroidobacteraceae bacterium
CCGGCGTGACGCTGGCGGCCGCGCCGAAGGCGTTGGCCGTGTTGCCGTAGCCGACCTGGCTCTTGACCGGGAGGCGCACCTGCTGGGCACCCGTGGCGGTCCCCGAGGCGATCGCCGTGCCGGCCGGGGGTATCGGCAGCCCGGCAAGGGTGACGGGCACCGGCGGGCTCGCATAATTCATCAGCACCGCCGACGGATGGCCTTCGATCACCGCGGCAACGTTCTGGATCGGCGCGCACGGGGTACCGCTCGCGCAGTTCCCCGCCGGCGTCGCCGGCAGCGCAGGGCCGACGACCGTGAACGTGCCGTTCGCGTCCGGGCCGTAGAGCGTGCCCACCTTCGGCGCTGCGGGCGGTGCGTATCCGGCCAACCCGGCCGGCACGCTGGCTCCGCCGTACACCAGCGTCGAGGCGCTGCAGTTGGCGGGCACACTGCCTGCACCCGGGATGATCGGGTTCAGCGAGATAGGCTGGCCCCAGTTCGAGGGCGTCGCGACATTGGCATTCGCACTCGCCGTAACGGCATTTGCCAGTGCCGTACTCCAGGTGGCCGTAGTCGCACCGTTCGTGAGAGTGACGGAATCGCTCTCGCCGTCACTGAAGGTGACCAGATAGGAACCCGTTGCATGGGACCATGCGGCTGAGAGCGTTCCGCTCGTCGCGCCCGCAGCGAGACCTGCGGTCAAAGTCAATGGAGTCAGCGGCGCCGCGTTTCCCCAGTTCGTGTAGTCGCTCGTGTCCCACGCGAGGTCGATCGCCAGGCGGGCCGCGCCGGTGCAGGCTGGGGTCGCGGCAGCCAAGCCGGGGTCGGGGGAGATGAACGGCGAGTCGGCCAGGATGTTCCACTTGGTCGAGTTGCTCGGGTTGTCGATCTCGAAGTTCACGACCGGGTAGACCGGGCCGTTCGCGACCGGGGTGAGGAAGGTCACGCTGTTAACCATCCACTGGAACGTCGCGGCCGCGGTGGCTCCCTGCGGAACGTGGGCGGCTTGCACTTGCCAGGCGCCGTTGTTGATCTGCGCAGTCGCACCGTGGCAGAGCGTGCACTGCGAGTTGTCGGCGACACCACCGGGGTGGAAGTTGCCCGCCGCGGCGGTGCCGCCGGTTGCGAAGTTGAGATTGTCGTGGCATGCACCGCACTTCTCGATCGACGGGAAGAGCTTGTAGCTGTCGGCGAGGTCCGCGGCCGGCGTGCTCACCGTGCCCTGCACGTGGCAGGTCTCGCAGTAGCGCGGGTCCTGGGGGTAGAGCACCGTGTTGAAGTTGTTCACCGCGCTTCCGTCGCCGAAGGCGGCGGCAGGGGCGAGCCAGTACCCGACGTTCAGCAGCGGCGTGGAGCCGGGGGGCTGAGTCGGGGGGGTTGTCACCGGGTTCAGGGTCGGCAGGTTTACGCCCGAATGGATCTTATGGACCATGACCGCGAGGTCGATACTGTTGCCGCTGGCCGGATCGGCGCTCTGCGGGTTGTGGCACATCACGCAGTAGCGCAGGTCGTTGCGGTTGCTGTGGAAAGTCAGTGCCGCGTGGCAGTTGTTGCAAGTCGCCGTATCGATGATGTCGCGCGTGTCCGTGACCTTGCCGCCCGCCGGCACGAAGTCGTAGATCGCATTATTGGCGGGCGCGAGCCCCGTGATGTCGAACGCGACGCGGGTGGTGCGCGACGGATTCCAGGCGATCGGCGCGCCGCTGTTGGACACCCCCGTCACCACCGACGTCACGTCGGTGGTGAACGTATAGGTGTAGCTACCATTCCCACTGTCGACCAGCGTGCCCCCGGACTCCGTGGTTCCGAGAGTCGTCGTAGTCGCAGCGCACTGGGCGACCGGGCAGGGGTTCGGCGGATTGCCAGGAGTGATGATGAAGCTGACCCACTGCTTGGCGCCGCTGCTCGTGTAACCGGTCTTGGCCACCGCGCCGTCTATGAGCTGGGCGATCGTGAACTCCGCCTGCGCGGACGTCAGGCCTTTCAGCGGCGTTCCATCCTGATCGGTCAGCGAGAAGCTGACTTGCGGGTGTTGCGGAGCATCGAAGGTTACGCTGTTGATCGTGGCGATAATCGCCGTGGTCGAGGGTGCGGTGACTTCGAGCGCCGCGATTCCGGCACCCGGACCCTGCGGGCCCGGGGGTCCGGGCGGGCCCGCAGTCCCCGCCGGGCCTTGCGAGCCGGTGCTGCCGCTGCAGGCGGCGAGGAGTGCAGTGAGAGCGAGGCCCGGCAACCAGGCGCGGGCCGTGTGTGTAACACAACGTAAACCGAGGGATCCCCGATACATGACCCAACTCCCCCCGCGGGCCGCGGCGTTTGGGGGGTATGCTCGCTTGGTTGGCGCGAAAATGAGATAGGTACTTTCCGTACGTGCGGGCCGCTCTGGCGTGCGGCGAGAATTTGCGGTCAGAATTCCGCTGCTTGAGCTCGAGGAGAACTGAGCATGAGAATTGGATTGCTCGCTGCCACCGCAGCGCTTGGACTTCTTCCCTCACTCACGCTCGGCGCTGCCGACCCGAAGCTTCTCGAGACCTGCCAGGACTGCCACGGCGCCAACGGCGTCACGGGCTCCCAGGACGTGCCGACGATCGCCGGAGTGTCCGCAGTCGTGCAGAGCGATGCGCTGAAGGCCTACAAGGCGAAGGCGCGGCCCTGCCCGAAGGTCAACTACAAGCGCGGCGATACCAAGCGCGAGGGCGACATGTGCACCGTCGCCAAGGAGCTGACGGACGCGCAGATCGCCGATGTCACCGCGTATTTCGCTGCCAAGCCCTACGGCGCGCTGAAGCAGCCCTCCGATGCCGCCAAGGCCGCCGCCGGCAAGCAGATTCAGGACCGCGATTGCAAGAAATGTCACTCGAACGGCGGCAAGGACCCGGCGGACGATGCGGGGATCCTCGCCGGCCAGCCCGTGACCTGGATGAAGGCCACACTGGAAGCCTTCAAGAAGGGCAGCATCGAGCAGCCGAAGAACATGAAGAGCGTCGTCACCAAGCTCTCCGACGCCGATATCGAGGCGCTGGCCCAGTACTACGCCAGCGAGCAGTAGCGGGCGGTCGCGCCAGCGCTGCATGAAGCCGGCCGCGTCATGAGCGCAGCGGGTGCGCCCAACTCCTTTGCGCCCGACCGGGCGTGGTGGGGCCGGCTGCTCGCCGTCATCGACGCACGCGATGCCGACGGCTTCGTCGCTTTCCTGACGCCGGACGCCGAGTTCCGTTTCGGCAATGCGCCTGCGGTGCACGGACGTGAAGCGATCCGCGCGGCGGTCGCGGGCTTCTTCACGGTCATCGCCGGCTGCCGACATCGCCTCATCGGCGCCTGGAACGGCCCCGGCACGGCGGTTTGCGAAGGTGAGGTGACCTACACGCGCCTGGACGGCTCGACCGTGACGATCCCCTTCGTCAACGTGTTCGAGTTGCGCGGTGAGCGAGTCGCTTCCTACCGCATCTACATCGACAACGCGCCGCTCTTCTCGAAGAGCGCCTGAGACTTCAGCAGATCCGCGGCAGCGGATCGTCCTCGAGCTCATCGAGCACCCGCTGGCCGCCGAAGGCGGTATCGAGCACCACCTGCGCAGGTCCCGCGCGCAGCTCACCGATCAGCGCGGCGCGCGGCGCGACGCCGCGCAGCTGTGCCAGCGCCGCCTCGGCGCTCTCCGGCGCGATCACCGCCACGACCCGGCCCTCGCAGGCGAGATAGAGCGGGTCGAAGCCGAGCAGCTCGCAGACCGACTGCACGGCGTCGTTGACCGGAATGTGCGACTCCGCCAGCTGCACCCTGAGGCCACTCGCGCGCGCCAGCTCGTGCGCGACGGTGGCGAGGCCACCGCGCGTAGGATCGCGCATGAAGCGCAGCCCGGGCACGCCCAGCAATGCCTGCGCCTCGGGCAGCACGCTCGCGGCATCCGACTCGAGATCCCCGCGCAGCCCGAATTCCTGCCGGGCGAGCATCACCGCGGCGCCGTGATCGCCCACCGGTCCGCTCACCAGGATCCGGTCGCCGGCGCGCACCTGGTCGAAGGCGAGCCGCGTCCCGCGCGGCCGGAAGCCCACTCCCGTGGCCGCGAGGTAGATGCCGTCGCAATCGCCGCGCCCGAGCACCTTGGTGTCTCCGGCCACCACGGCCACCCCGCACTCGCGCGCCGCCTCGGCGAGCGAGGCGATCACCCGCCGCAGCTGCGCGAGCTCCAGCCCCTCCTCGAGAAAGGTGCTGAGCGTCATGAAGCGCGGCCGCGCGCCGCTCACGGCGAGATCGTTGACGGTGCCGTGCACGGCGAGCGAGCCGATGTTGCCGCCCGGAAGCTCGAGGGGCTGCACCGTGAAGCCGTCGGTGGTGACCACCAGCTCCAGGTCATCGGGCGTCGGCAGGCCGACCGCATCGGCGCAGGTGTCGAGCAGCGGATTTGCGAGCGCCGGCGCGAACAGCTCCTCGATGAGCTCGCGCATCAGCCGCCCACCGTTGCCGTGTGCGAGGCTCACGTGCTGGTCGCGGCGCGCCATCGATGCTCCGGGTCAGCCGTCCGCCGTCACGGCGGCCGACTCGACCAGCTGGCCGAAGCTGATCGCGGCGTCGTTGACCGGCAGCCGCGCCGGGATCAGCACCTCGAACCCGAGATCGGACAGGCGTGCCTGGATGCGCTCCGTGAGCACGCGATTCTGGAACACGCCGCCCGTGAGACCTACGCGCGTGACTCCCGAGCGCTCGCGCACGGCGCGGGCCTGGTCGCAAAGCGCCTGCGCGAGGCTCGCGTGCAGCAGCGCCGCCCGCGCGGCCGGCGTACGCGTTGCATCGAGCAGCGCCGGCACGAGCGGTGCCCAGTCGGAGCGCCAGATCCCGGCCTCATCCTGCGCGAGCGGCAGCGGCAGCGGGGAGCCTTCCTGCTCGCACAGCGCTTCCAGGCGCATGGGCGCTTCGGCCTCATAGCTGGTATCGAGGCGCACGCCGATGAGCGCCGCCGCCGCATCGAACAGCCGGCCGACCGCCGTGGTCCGCGGCGCGTTCAACCCAACATCGAACGCCTGTCGCAGCAGCGGATCCGCGCGGTGCTCGCCCGCGGGCCAGGGGCAACCGGATTCCCAGCAGAGCGCGAGCGCCGTGCGCCACGGCTCGCTTGCCGCCCGCTCGCCTCCCGGGAGACCGAACGGGCGAAAGCTCGCGACGCGCTGCCAGCGGCCCGGCTGGCCGAGGAATGCTTCGCCGCCCCAGAGCGTGCCGTCCTCTCCCAGGCCGACTCCATCCCAGGTGAAGCACAGCGTGGGCGAGCGACACGGGTACTCGCCGGCGAGCGCGGCGGCATGGGCGTGGTGGTGCCACACGGCGAGCGTCGGCAGCCCCGAGGCGCGCGCCCAGCGGGTGTTGGGGAAGTCGGGGTGTGCGTCGTGGGCAATGCGCTCGGCGCGTACGCCGTAGAGGCGCTGCAGATCGCCGGCGACCTGCGCGAACACCTGCCGCGCGCGTGGGCTCGAGAGCTCGCCGATGTGCGGCGACACGACGGCGCGATGACCCCAGGCGAGCGCCACGGTGCTCTTGAGGTAGGCGCCGACCGCGAGCGTCGGGACTGCGACGCCGACGGGCAGTTCGAGCTCGAGCGGCGCCGTGCCGCGGCCGAGACGCATCGGCCGTGCTGCGCCGGCGACCACCCGCACTACCGGATCGTCGGCCGGCCGCACGATCGGGCGATCGTGGTGCAGGAAGCCGTCGGCCACGTGCGCGAGACGCTGCTCGGCTTCTTCGGGCTCGGTGAGTACGGGCTCGCCGCTCAAATTTCCCGAAGTCGCGACCAGCGGCGCGCCGAAATCCTGGAGCAGCAGGTGGTGCAGCGGGCTGTAGGGCAGCATCACTCCGACCTGCCTGAGTCCCGGCGCGACGCCCGCGGCGAGCGTGGCGTGCGGTTGTCTTACGCACAGCACGATCGGGCGTACCGGGTCGACGAGCGCGGCCGCCTCCACCGCCGACAGCGAGGCGAGCGCACGCGCGCCTTCCAGACCGTCCGCGCCGCGCCACGGCACCATGAGGGCGAGCGGTTTCGCCGGCCGTCGCTTGCGCTCGCGCAGGCGCGCGACCGCCGCCTCGTCGGCCGCGTCACAACAGAGGTGATAGCCGCCGATGCCGCGCACCGCGACGATCCGCCCGGTGCGCAGCGCGGTGAGCGCCGCGGCGAGCGCCGCGGCATTGCCGCGGACCTCGTGCCCGGGTGCGCGCCAGCGCAGCGCCGGCCCGCAGGCGGCGCACGCGAGCGGCTCGGCGTGGAAGCGCCGATCGAGCGGCTCGCGGTACTCGGCGGCGCAGTCAGGGCAGAGCGGGAAATCGGCGAGCGAAGTATTGGCGCGGTCGTAGGGCAGGGCACGGATCACGGTGTAGCGCGGGCCGCACTGCGTGCAGTTGATGAAGGGATAAGCGAAGCGGCGAGCAGTCGGGTCGCGCAGCTCCGCGAGGCATTCGTCGCAGGCGAACAGATCCGGCGGCACATGCACGTGCGGCTGCGCCGTGCGGGAGCTCGGCAGAACGCGGAAGTCATCGAGCGACTCGTGTCCGGCAGCGCGTTGCTCGAGCAGCTGCGGGCGTGCCGCGGGAGGAGCGCGCGTGAGGAGCGCCGTGCCGAACGCCTCGAGCGCTTCCGTCTCGCCCTCGGCGTGCACCTCGACCTCGCCGCCGCTGTTGCGCACCCAGCCGCGCAGTCCGTGCTCGTGCGCGAGGCGATAGACGAACGGCCGGAAGCCGACGCCCTGGACGCGGCCGGCGATGCGCCAGCGCCGTGCGGCAGCTGCCGCTGCCTCCGGTTCCACGGCCGGAAGGAGCGCGCGGCTCATGCGCTTACCGGCCCCGGCCGGGAAGCGAAGCCGATGCGCCGGTGCGCCGCGAGATGCAGCGGCGTCCAGGCGTGCGGCGTGCGGTAGACGAAGCGGTGGCGCGCGATGTGATAGCTCGGGTCGAAGCCGTAGAAGTTGAGGCGCATGTGCTCGAGCTCCTCGGCACGATACGCCGCCAGCGCGCGCCGGCTCTCGTCGCGGGTCCGCCGGGCGCGCTTCTCCTCGAGCAGCAGCGCAAAGCGCGCCGGCTCCGCCAGTTGCGCGGCGCGCGCGTCGACCAGCGCACGGAACTCGCCGCCGTCGGGACCGGCGTACTCATCGATCAAGCCGAGCTCCCGGGCCTCGTGCACCCCGAGCGGCAGGCGCCGCGCCATGAGGGCGCTCGCCGCTGCGGTGCCGACGCGCCGCGGCAGGAGGTAGGTCCAGTACTCCGAGCCGTAGAGATTGCCCATGTTGCGGTAGTGGGGATTCAGCACGACGCCGCTGCGCGCCAGGACGCGGTCGGCGGCGAGGGCGAGAAAGACCCCGCCCGCGGCGGCATTGCCCTGCATGGCCGCCACGGTGAGATGGGTCCGGGTGGTGAGAATGTCGTGCGTCAGGTCGTCGATGGCGTTGATGTTCGCCCACGACTCGTCGGCGGCGCTCGCGGCGGCCTCGATGCAGTGCAGGTGCATGCCGTTGCACCAGAAGTCCGGCCCGCCCATCAGCACGATGACGCGCGTCGCCCGCGCGCGGGCCTCAGCGTAAGCCGCCCGCAGCCGTTCGCACTGCGCGCGGCTCAACGCGCCGTTGTAGAAGGCGAAGTGCAGATAGCCGACCGCGCCGCGCTCCTCGTAGCGGATCTCGAGGTCGTGCGCGCCGTCCCCGGTGTCGGAGGTACCTTCGGGGAGCGATAGCGCCTCCGGTCCGAGCGCCAGAACCGCGGGGCGCTTCAATCCCTGCTGCGGGCCTTCGAGCGGCCTCAGCTGCCCGATCCACACCGCGCCGTCGCGCGTTGCGCGGCAGACGGCCTCGTGGTGGCGGGCGATGAGCGCACCGGGTGCGCCCGCGATGCGCCGCTCGGGATGGGCGTCGAACAGGCGGAAGCGCCGCCCGAGCAGCAGATCCTCCACGCCGGGCGCGCCGTCGGCGCTGCGGATCTTGCGCAGCACGGCCGCGGTGCTGTCCCGCGCCCAGTCGATCGAGCGCTGCGCCTGAGGCACCGGGGGCTGCCAGCCGTATGCCTCGCTGCTGTTGACGGGCGCGACCGGACCGGCGCCCGCCGCGAGGCGCGCGAGCGCCGTGCGCACCGCAACGACCGCGCACTCGGTGACTTCGTTTCTATACAGGCTGCTCTTGGTGGCGGGGCGCATGGGAAACGGCACGCTCGCCCACACCGGTCCTGTGTCCCAGTCGGCTGCGGCCTGGAGCACCGTAACCCCCCAGTCGGGCACGCCCCTGAGGATCGCCCAGTCGAGCGCCGCGGGCCCGCGGTCCCCCTGCGGTCCCGGATGCACGATGAGGCACGGCAGCCGCTGCCACAGCGACTGCGGGATGGCGCGCTTCAGGAACGGGGCGACGACCACCTCGGGCCGGAACAACTCGATCGTCTCGAGAGTCACGCGGTCGTGTATGTCGAGCTCGACCGATAGCTCGTGGCCGTCGCGCGTCAGCTCGACGTAAAGCCGCTGCGAGAGGCTGTTGAAAGCCTGCGTGAGCAGCAGGATGCGCATCAGCTCGCCGCCCGCACGGCGCCGCGGCGATACTTGTAGTAAGCGGCGCAGGCACCTTCGGCCGATACCATGCACGAGCCGATCGGATTGTGCGGCGTGCAGACCGTGGCGAAGATGGCGCAATCCGTGGGTTTCTTGACGCCGCGGATGATCGCCGGGCATTGACAGGCCTTGTTTTCCGCGACCGGCTCCGCCTTGAGGTCGAAGCGCCGCTCCGCGTCGAGATGCGCGTATGCGGCCTTCAAGCGCAGCCCGCTGTAGGGGAGCTCGCCCAAGCCCCGCCACTCGAAGCTCGGCCGCAGCTCGAGAACCTCGGCGACCAGGCGCTGCGCCTTCGTGTTGCCCTCGCGGGTCACTCCGCGGGTGAATTCGTTCTCGACGTGCGCCTCGCCGGCGTTCAGCTGCCGCACCAGCATGCGGATCGCCTCGAGCACATCGAGGGGCTCGAAGCCGGCGATCACCACCGGCCGCTGATATTCCTCGGCGAAGAACTCGTACGGCCGGCTGCCGATCACGGCGCTCACGTGCGAAGGGCCGATGAAGCCATCGACGCGCACTCGTCCCCACTCGCGCACTTCAGGCGAGTCGAGGATGCTCTGGATCGCCGCCGGGGTGAGCACGTGGTTGCAGTAGACGCTGAAGTTCCCGAGTCCGCGGCGCGCCGCCTCCAGCACGATGTGTGCGGTCGCGGGGGTTGTGGTCTCGAAGCCGACCGCGAAGAACACCACCTGCCGGTCGGGCGCGCCGGCGGCGATCTCGAGCGCCTCGAGCGCGGAGTACACCATGCGCACGTCGGCCCCCTGGGCGCGCGCCTTGAGGAGGCTGCGCCGGCGCGAGGCTGGCACGCGCAGCATGTCGCCGTAGCTGACCAGCGTAACTCCCGGCTGCTGTGCGAGCTCGATGGCGGCATCGAGCCGCGGTATCGCCAGCACGCAGACCGGGCAGCCCGGCCCGTGAACGAGGTGAATGTTGTCCGGCAGCAGGTCCTCGACCCCGTAGCGGAAGATCGCGTGCGTGTGACCGCCGCAGAACTCCATCAGATGGTAGTCGCGCTCGCGGTCGACCTCCGCCGCCAGCTGCCGCGCGAGGGCGGCAGCGGCGGCGCCCTCACGGAAGGCGCGGATGTAGCGCATCGCTCTCCCCGAGACGTCTGGTGAGCTCCTCGAACAGCGCCAGGGTCTTCTCCGCCTCGGCGACGTCGAGGCGGGCGATGGCGAAGCCGGCGTGCACGATGACGTAGTCGCCGACCGCGACCTCGTCGATCAGCGAGGCCGAGACCCGCGTGCGCACCCCGCCGACCTCGGTCTCGATCCACGACTCATCGAGTCGTGCCGCCACCCGCACCGGAATCGCGAGGCACATGAGCTCACACGCTCACGGTGACGCCGCCTTCGAGCGGGCGGAGCGGAGCAATGGCGCGCGGCATGGACAGCTGTTCCTCGAGCCAGGCGAGCCAGGCGCCGAGCGCGGGCGTACGGCGGGCGGCCGTGCGGATGATGCGCGTGTCGCGCCCGAGCGCGCGCAGGGCGGCCTCGGCGCGTGCCGGGTCGAAATCCTCCAGTACGCCGAGCAGGTCCGCCTTGCTCAGGAGGACGAGGTCGGCCGCACGGAACATGACCGGATATTTTGCCGGCTTGTCATCGCCCTCGGTCGCGCACAGCAACACCACGTTGCGGTGCTGGCCGAGGTCGAAGCTCGCCGGGCAGACGAGGTTGCCGACATTCTCGATGAACAGCAGATCGAGCCCCGCGAGCGGCAGATCGTGCAGCGCCCGATGCACCAGATGGGCGTCGAGGTGACAGGCGGTGCCGGTCGTGATCTGCACCGCGGGTACGCCCTGCGCGCGGATGCGGGCGGCGTCGTTGTCGGTCTCGAGGTCGCCCTCGATGACCGCGATGCGATAGCGCTCGCGCAGCGCCTGGATAGTGGCTTCGAGCAGCGTGGTCTTGCCCGCGCCCGGTGAGGACATGAGGTTGATGGCGAGCACGCCGTGCGCGTCGAAATGCGCGCGATTGTGCTGCGCCGCCTGGTCGTTGGCGGCGAGCAGATCCTTGAGCACCTCGACGGTGGTTCCCGTCGGCGCCGCGCGATCGGCGCCGGCCAGGTGCGCGTTACCCGTCGTGACGGTGCAGCCGCAGGTATCGCACATCGGTCCCTCCCGCCTCTCTGGCTCAATGCAAACGGGCAGGCTCTTCCGGCACGTCGAGCTCGACGGCACGCAGCCGCAGCCCGTCGCCCTCGAGCACACGTGTCCGGTAGCCGCCGCAGCTCGCGCACAGCAGGCGGTTCACCTGCGCGGGCGAGGTCGCGTCACAGTCGCTGCAGCGCACCACGATGCCGGGCACCGCAATCGAGAGCTGCGCCTGCGCGGCGCAGGTTCCGGTGCGTGCGATCTCGAAGGCGCGCGCGAGGAGCTCGGGCTCGACGCCGGAAAGCGGCCCCACCTCGAGGGTGATGCGCCCTACCGTGCGTGCATCGACGCTGGCGGCGATCTTCGCCACCTCATCGATCAGGGCCTGGCATATCGACAGCTCGTGCACGCTAACCCCGGCGGACACGCGGAATCTGCTTTGACGCGTGCGGCATGGTACGCCCGCGCTCCCGGCCATCCGCTCGTGGAATACACGTATTGTGGCGCGCGCGCGTTTGGATGATTAATCGGGCCACCTTTGCCGGGGGAGAGGCTCAGATGGCGCATACCAGACTGATGCGAGAGCTGGAGCGGCAGGGCGTTTCGCGACGCGATTTCCTCACCTTCTGCGCCAGCATGGCTGCCGTGCTTGGCCTGCCGAAGGGAGCCGCGGGCGCGATCGCCAAGGCCGTCGAGAGCGAGAAGCGGCCGATCCTCGTGTGGCTCGAATTCCAGGACTGCGCCGGTAACACCGAATCCTTCCTGCGGGCCAGCCATCCGACGGTGGCGGACCTGGTCCTCGACACCATCTCGCTCAACTATCACGAGACGATCATGGCGGCTGCGGGCGCTCAGGCCGAGGCGGCGCTCGAGGAGACGGTGAAGCAGAACAAGGGCGGCTACATTGCGCTCGTCGAGGGCGCGATCCCTGGCGATCCGGAGAGCGGCTTCTGCACCATCGGCGGCAAGGCGGCGCTCGACATCGCGCGCGAGGTGTGCGGCAACGCGCTGGCGACGATCGCGGTCGGCACCTGTGCGACTTTCGGCGGCATCCCGGCGGCGCGCCCGAATCCGACCCGCGCGCTGTCGGTCGCAGATGCGGTCCCGGGCGTCCGGAATCTCATCAACATGTCGGCCTGCCCGGCCAACGCCGAGAACATCACTGCGCTGCTCGTCTACTACCTGACGATGAAGCAGTTTCCGCCGCTCGATCGCTACCGCCGGCCGCTATTCGCCTACGGCAAGTTTATCCACGACAACTGCGAGCGGCGCGCGCACTTCGACGCAGGGCAGTACGTCGAGGCCTGGGGTGACGAGGCCCACCGCCGCGGTCATTGCCTCTACAAGATGGGCTGCAAGGGTCCGGCGACCTCGCAGAATTGCCCGAACGTGCGCTGGAACGAGGGCACCAACTGGCCGATCGGCTGCGGCCATCCCTGCATCGGCTGCGCCGAGCCGAACTTCTGGGACGTGATGACGCCGTTCTATCAGCGGCTGCCGGACGTCGCCGGGTTCAATACCGACCGGTGGCTCGATACGGTCGGCCTCGGGGCGACCGGGGTGGTCGCTGCCGGTGTGGTCGCCCACGGGATCGCAGAGGTGGCGCGCCGCGGCCGCGGTCGATTAGTGGTCGAGAAGCCGGCCGCCGGCGCTAAGGGCGCCGGCGAGCAGGCGGGAGCCAAGAAATGACTCATGTCGTCGTTGATCCGGTGACGCGGATCGAGGGGCATCTGCGCATCGAGGCGGAGGTGGATGGCGGTGCAGTCAAGGAGGCCTGGTCATCCTGCACCATGTTCCGCGGCATCGAGCTGATCCTCGAGGGGCGCGATCCCCGCGATGCCTGGGCGTTCGCACAGCGCATCTGCGGCGTGTGCACCACCGTGCACGCGATCGCCTCGATCCGCGCGGTCGAACACGCCATCGGCGCCACGCCGCCGCCAAACGCGCGGATCCTGCGCAATCTGATCATCGCGGCGCAGGCCGTGCAGGACCACGTCGTTCATTTCTATCACCTGCAGGCGCTCGACTGGGTCGATATCGTGAGCGCGCTCAGCGCCGACCCGGCGAAGACCTCGAGCCTGGCGCAGTCGATCTCCGACTGGCCGCTGTCGAGCGCCAGGTACTTCGCCGGCGTGCGCGATCGCGTCAAGGCCTTCGTCGAGCGCGGCCAGCTCGGCATCTTCGCCAACGCCTATTGGGGTCATTCCGCTTACCGGCTGCCGCCGGAAGCCAACCTCATGGCGGTCGCGCATTATCTGGAGGCGCTCGACTGGCAGCGCCGCTTCATCAAGATCCACGCCATTCTCGGCGGCAAGAATCCGCACCTGCAGAGCTTCCTGGTCGGCGGCATGGCGACGCCGGTGGACCCGGATGCGCAGGCCTCGCTCAACATGGGCACGATCGCCGCCCTGCGCAAGCTGGTTGCCGAGGGCGTCGACTTCGTGACGCGCGTGTACATTCCGGACGTGCTCGCCGTTGCCTCGTTCTACAAGGACTGGTTCGGGATCGGCCAGGGGGTGACGAACTTCCTGAGCTACGGCGACTACCCCATGGACGACAACGCCCAGCCGCAGCTCTACATGCCCGCGGGCGTCATTCACAGCGCGGACCTCGCGCACGTCGAGGCCGTGGACCAGGCGAAGATCGATGAGTACGTGACTCATTCCTGGTATGACTACTCGGTCGGCAACGACACGGGCCTGAATCCCTACAAGGGCGAGACCTTGCCGCATTACACCGGACCGAAGCCCCCCTACGAGCGCCTCAACACCGTCGAGAAGTACTCGTGGCTCAAGTCGCCGCGCTACGACGGCGCGCCGATGCAGGTCGGGCCACTGTCCCGCATGCTGGTCGCGTACGCCACGGGCCGCCCCGCGCGCGTCAAGGAGGTCGTCGACAAGGCATTGGCGCAGCTCGGCGCACCGCCGACGGCGCTCGTCTCCACGCTCGGGCGCATCGCGGCACGCGCCATCGAGGCGCAGGTGCTGGCCGAATCGATGGGCATGTGGGTCGATGCGCTGGCCGACGGCATGGCGCGGCGCGACTACCGCATCCAGGACACTTCCAAGTGGGATCCGAGCACCTGGCCCAAGGACTGCTTCGGCGCCGGCTTCCACGAGGCGCCACGCGGCTCGCTCGGCCACTGGGTACACATCAAGGACGGCCGGATCGCCCGGTATCAGTGCGTCGTGCCGAGCACCTGGAACGCAGGTCCGCGCGACGCCAAGGGTCAGCCGGGTCCCTATGAGGCTTCCCTGGTCGGAACTCCGGTGGCGAAGCCCGAGCAGCCGCTCGAGATCCTGCGCACCGTGCATTCTTTCGATCCCTGCATGGCCTGCGGTGTGCACGTGGTCGATGCCACGCGGCGCGAGCTGGCGCGCGTGAGGGTGTCATGAGCGCGGTCCCCGCGGCGGCTGTGCCGCGCGTGAGCCTCGAGCGTGTCTACATCTGGGAGCTGCCGGTGCGGCTGGCGCACTGGCTGCTCTTTTTTTCGATCCTCACCCTCGCCGCGACCGGCTATTACATCGGCCACCCCTTCATCAGCGCGCCCGGCGCAGCCAGCGCACATTTCATCATGGGCACGATGCGCAGCGTTCACCTGTACGCCTCGGTGGTGTTCACCCTGACGGCGCTGGTGCGCGTCTACTGGGCGTTCGCCGGCAACGCTTACGCGCGCTGGTCGGAGCTCATCCCGGTCTCACGCCGGCGCTGGCGAAGCTTCCGGCAGGCGCTGCTCTTCTATACCTTCCTCAGCCGCGAGTCGGTGGACTATCTGGGTCACAACGCCCTGGCCGGCCTCACTTACGCGGGCATCTTCGCCGTCTATTTCGTGATGATCGCGACCGGCTTTGCGCTCTACACGGTGTATGCCTCACCGAGTTCGCCGATGCAGCTGTTCGGTTTTCTGATCCCGCTGTTTGACGGCCTGCAGGTCGCGCGCCTCATTCACCACATTGGCATGTGGGTGATCCTCGTGTTCATCGTCGCGCACGTGTATTTCCCGGTGCTGTACTCGATCGTCGAGCGTAATGGCGTCTTCGATTCCATCTTTTCGGGCTACAAGTTCCGGGAGCCGCACGGCCGTGAGTGACGCGCCGGTGCGCGGGACCGCAGCATTCTTCCGCAGCAGGGTCCTGGTGCTCGGGCTCGGCAACGTGCTGCTGGGCGACGATGGCACCGGCGCTGCGGCGCTCGATCGCCTGGAGCGCGACTACCGGATTCCCCCCGAGGTTCGCCTGGTGGAAGGCGGCACGCTCGGCTTATCGCTCCTCGATGAGATCGCGGAAGCGCAGCATGTCATCCTCGTCGATGCAGTGGCGACGGATGCTCCGCCCGGCACTCTGGTGCGGCTCGACGGCGCCGATGTCATCGATGCCGTGCGGGACCGGCTTTCGGTGCACCAGGTCGGCGTGGCCGACCTGCTCAATGCGGCGCGGCTCATCGGCCGCTATCCGGCCTCGGTGGTGCTGCTCGGCCTCGTGCCCGGCCTGATCGGTCTTGGCGTGGGCCGCACACGCGTCGTCGATGCAGCGATCGAGACTCTGGTTTCGGCCGTACTGCGGGAAGTACAGACGCTTGGCTACGAACTGGTTCTGCGGCAGCAAGACGGTGCGGGCGATCGTCCTATCCACGCTCTTACCCGTCATTTCGGCATGTAGTGGTGCATCGCCCGGTGTGCCTGCGGGGCTTCTGGACTCCGCCGCGGCGCGGCGGGCCGGTGCTGAGCTCTTTGCCGGCAACTGCGCGATCTGCCACGGCGCACGCGGTGACGGGCACGGACGGCGGCAGGAATCGATGGTCCCGCCCCCGGCTAACCTCACCGTGCCGCCATGGTCGGAGCGCGCCAACGCGTCGCGCACCTTCCTCGCGATCCGGGACGGTGTGCCCGGTACCGCCATGGCCGCCTGGCCGATCTTGAGTGATGAGCAGATCTGGCAGCTCGTGGCGCATATCGAGACGCTGCCGCAGGGCCGCTGAAGCCAACGAGGTCGTATGAACGAATTGCCGAGTCAATGGACCGCGCTGTGCCTCCTCGTCTTTCTGCTCGGCCTGCGCCACGGCTTCGATGCCGATCACCTGGCGGCCATCGACGGGCTGACGCGGATCAACCAGCGCCGTGGCCGCGGCTTCGCGCCCCAGTGCGGCATGCTGTTCTCGCTCGGGCACGGCGCCGTCGTGTTGGCTATTGCGCTCGCGGTCGGCATTGCCCAGCGCAGCCAGCGCCTTCCTGGATGGCTCGAGCTCTCCGGCGCCTGGATCTCGATCGGTTTCCTGACGCTGATCGGGACCGTGAACCTGCGCGCCGTGCTTACGGCCGCGCCGCAGACTGCGGTCGCGCCGGTGGGCGTGAAGGGCGCGTTTCTCAGGCGCGCGATGCAGGCCGGCCACCCCCTGACGGTGGCGCTCGTCGGGACGCTCTACGCCATCTCCTTCGACACCGTCTCGCAAAGCGTCCTGTTTGCCCTGGCCGCGACGCGCTTCGGCGGGCTCGCTTCCTCGCTCTTCATCGGCGCCCTGTTCGTACTCGGAATGGTGATCACCGACGGTGCGAACGGCCTGTGGATCTCGCAGCTCATCGTCCGCAGCGATCGGGTCGGGGTCATCGCCTCGCGCATCATGGGCTTAGGAATCGCGATCGTGAGCCTCGCCACCGCGGCCTATGGAGTGACCCGGCTCGCGGCTCCCACGCTCGATGACTGGAGCAGCACGCACGAATGGACCGTCGGCGCCGCCGTAACGGGCGCGGTGCTGCTCTGTTACCTGATCGGACGGCGGCTGACGCCCCCGGCGGCGTTCACGAGCGGCAGCTGACGCCTCACTCGAGCCCGAACGCGGGCTGGGGGCGGTCGCCCGTCGCGGGCGCTTGTTTGGCGGCCGCGATCGCCGTGCGCAGCGTCGCCAGGCGCGCCGGGTCCTGGCCGAATTTCAGGTAGCGCTCGGCGCTCTGCAGCACGTGCTCGAGCGTCGCGAGCCGCTCGTGCAGATAGAGCAGGCCCATCGCCACGAGGTCCATGTCCTCGCCTGCAGCGACGGCCGCCTTGGCAGCGGCGAGCGCGTGATCGAACTCGGTCGGCGAGATCTCCACCTCGAGCGCAGTGCCCGCGGATTCGCGGGCCGCAGCGTGGGTCGCAGGCGGCGACTCGAGCGCTGCGTGCATCACGTCCGTCGTGGTGATGATTCCCAGCAGGCGCTCCGCGGCATCGACCACGGGCAAGGCGTGCACGGCATTGCTCACCATGGCGCGGGCGGCCTCGAGCAGCGTCGCGTGGCGGGCGATCGTGACGGCGGGCTTGCTCATCAGCGTTGCCACTTTCACGTGCCGATCCAGGTACACCCCGGGCTCGGCACCGGTCCTGGGTATGAGGCCCGCGATCTTCATGACATCGGCCGAGCTCAGCATGCCGACGACCCTCTGGCCGCTCAGGACCGGCAGGTGATGCACCGGGTAGCTGGCGAACAGCCGCAGCACCTCGCTCGGCGGCTCGTCGATACCGATCGAAAGCACGGCCTCGGTCATGAACCTGTCGACGCGATCAGTGGCGCGCATGTGCGAAGAGTGTCGGGTGCGGGGCCGCAGAGCCATGCCGGACAGTACCTAGGCGCCGGGCGACGCGTCACGCTGCGAGGGCGCGCGCACCCTGCGGGTGTGGCATTAGGTAACTCTACCTACTTGCTACGGCGGTCTGCGATCGGTTAAAAAAACCGGCCGCTCTGCGATCTGCGCAGGGCAGGGCAGGAGGGGAGGCGGGATGGGGCAGTTGGCAGGGCGCCTGCGCCGGTGGTCTCTGTTCGGTACCCGCGTGGGGGCGCTTCTCGCGCTCATCCTGCTCCAGCCATTCATCTGCGGCACCGCGCTCGCGGACCCCGCGCCGCCCGTGCCGCCGAGCAATGACAAGTGCCTCGGCTGTCACAACGATCCAACCCTCAAGGATGATGCCGGGCACCCGCTCACCGTAGCCACCGGGGTGTATGCGGGCTCGGCCCATCGCCGTCTCGGCTGCGTCGACTGCCACAAGGATGCCCTGAGCGTCCGCCACCCCCGTGAGGATCTGGGTCCCGTGGCTGCCGAGACCTGCGCTGGCTGTCACCAGCAGGACATGGACGCACTGAAAGCCGGCGTACACGCAGGGCGGGGATTGTCGCCGAAGACTTGCACGGGTTGCCACGGCGAGCCGCACGCGGTACTCGACAGCCGCAATCCCAACAACTCGATGTCGGCGGTCAACCAGGTGCGCAACTGCGGCCACTGCCACCAGGACATGATGCAGGGGTATCTGTCGAGTGAGCATGCCCGCGCACTGTTCGTGCTCGGCCTGGTGAGTGCGCCGGCCTGCACCGATTGCCACGGCAGCGGCCACGATCTCCAGTCCGCGGCCGAGGGGCCCGCGAAGACCTCCCACGCGCGGATTCCGGAAACCTGCGGCAGCTGTCACGCCGGCATTCTCAGCCAATGGCGCGACAGCGCTCACGGGGCGCTGTGGACGCACGGTGGCACCAACGGTCCGGTCTGCACCACCTGCCATCAGGCGCACGCGATCAAGCCGCCGCAGAGTGTTGCTATGCGCCAGGAGTTTCCTGGCGATTGCGGCGGCTGCCACAGCGAGTACTACAAAACGTTTCGGGACACGCTGCACGGCAAGGCCACGATGCTGGGCGAGCCCGCAGCGGCGATGTGCTCGGACTGTCACACGGCGCACCAGAACCTCCCGGCCGCGGACCCGCGCTCGAGCGTGAACCCCGCCCGGCTCGCGACCACCTGCGGCAAGTGCCATCAGGGGCAGGTCACGGCTTCGTTCCTGACCTTCGACCCGCACGCCGACCCCGCCAATCCGAACCGCAACCCCTATCTGCACTGGGTGTGGCTGCTCATGACGGCGCTGCTGCTCGGAGTGTTCGGGTTCTTTGGCCTGCACGACCTCCTGTGGCTGCAGCGCACTCTGGTCGGCAAGCTGCGCGGCGAGTACCGGGAGGTGCAATCGGGCAGCGGGCGCTACGTGCGGCGCTTCACGACCACCCAGATCTGGGTGCACGTCACCGTGGTGGTCAGCTTCCTGATGCTGGCTGCGACCGGCCTGCCTCTCAAGTACGCTTCGGCACGCTGGGCCCCGGGGCTGATGGCGCTCTGGGGCGGTCCGCACAGCGCCGGTGTGTTTCACCGCATCGCTGCGGTCGTGACGTTCGGCTACTTCGGCTTTCACCTGCTGACCGCGCTCTATCAGATGATCGTGCGGCACGAGCGCGGCTATCTGTGGGGCTGGCGCTCGATGGTCCCGCAGCCGCGCGACGTGCGCGACTTCATCGCCAACATCGCCTATTTCCTCTACCTGCGGCCGCACCCGCGATTCGACCGCTGGACCTACTGGGAGAAGTTCGACTACCTCGCGGTGTTCTGGGGCGTGGCGATCATCGGCTTCACCGGCCTCATGCTGTGGTTCCCGGGCTTCTTCGCCCACTTTCTGCCCGGCTGGACGCTTAACGCCGCTTACATTGCCCACAGCGACGAGGCGCTGCTCGCCACCGGCTTCATCTTCCTGTTCCACTACTTCCACACGCATCTGCGGCCGGAGAGCTTCCCGATGGACACGGTGATCTTCACCGGCCGCATGTCCCTCGAGCGCTTCGAGAAGGAGCGTCCGCTCGAGTACCAGCGGCTCGTGGCGGCGAACCGGCTCGACTCGGTGCTGACTTCTGCACCGGGCCGGTCCGAGCTCCTGCGTGCCTACGTCTTCGGCGCCATAGCCGTGGCTGTCGGTGTGGCGCTCGCCGTGGGCATCTTCGTCGCCCTGCTTGGCGCGTTGACTCGCTGAGAGCATTGCTGATTCGGGAGAGGATCCGTGCCGAAACTCGCTGTCGCACTGCCACGCAACACCACGAGCCGCATCGGCGCGATTCTCGCGGCCGTCAGCGCGGTCCTGATCGTGCTGCTCGCTGCACTCGACCTCGGTGGCTTCGCCGCCGGCCTGCGCCTGAGGATATTGGCGTACCTGCTGCTGCCCGCGGCTTTCGTGCTCGGACTCCTGCTGCTCGCGACGGGTGCGTGGCTCGAGCGGCGGCGCCAGCGCCGGGCGGCGCATCATCGCGGCTCCGCCCCGTCGTTGCCGGTCATCGATCTCAACAGCCCCGCCACCCGCGGCACCGCGCTGCTGCTCCTGCTGGGCGGCTGCACGGCGGCGCTCATCCTGGGCGGGGCGGGCTATCAGGGGATCAAGGTCCTCGAGTCGGTGGAGTTCTGCAGCCAGGCGTGTCATTCGGTCATGCAGCCCGAGGCCAGCGCGCACGACCGCTCACCGCACGCCAACGTGGCCTGCGTCGAGTGCCACGTAGGACCGGGCTTTGGCGCGTGGGTTGATTCGAAGATCAACGGCCTCACGGAGATGGCTGAGGTCGCCACGAACAGCTACCCGCGACCGGTGCCCACGCCCGTGCACCAGTTGCGTCCGGCGCGGGTGGTATGCGAGCAGTGCCACTGGCCGAGCGCATTCGTCGGCGACCGGCTGGTGGTGCACACGCACTACGGCGAGGATGATGCCAACACAGCCAAGAAGACCGTGCTCCTGCTCCACGTCGGCGGCCAGGCGGGCAAGAGCAACTCCGGCATCCACTGGCACGTCGCCCGCGGCGTACGCATCCGTTATCAGGCCGATCCCTCCCGTGAGTCGATCTACACCGTGGAGCTGACCACGCCGGAGGGGGCACAGAAGGTCTTCGGCACGCAGGCGGTCGCCCCCGTGGATGCCCAGTGGCGCATCATGGATTGCATCGACTGTCACAACCGCCCGACCCACGTTTTCCGCTCCCCCGCGCAGGAGGTCGACGCCGCGCTCCTCGATGGCCGGATCGACACCTCGCTGACCTTCATCAAGCGTGAGGCCATGCGTGTGCTGCAGGCGCAATACCCGTCGCAGGAGCAGGCACGCACCGCGATCAGCCGCGACATCGCCGACTTCTATCGCGCCAACTATCCCGACCTGGCCGCAGCGCGTGCTTCGGCCGTGACCGAGGCAGGCGCGGCGCTCGGCAACATCTGGTCCAACAACGTGTTCCCGCAGATGAAAGTGACCTGGAACACCTATCCCAACCACCTCGGCCACGACGACCAGTCGCCCGGATGCCTGCGCTGCCATGACAACAAGCATGTCACTACGGCCGGCGAGAAGATCACGAGGAAGTGCGAGCTGTGCCACAACGTGGTGGCGGAGGATGAGGCGGCGCCGGAAGCTCTCAAGCCGTTCGAGTGACGACTCAGCCGGCTCCCCAGGCGGCGACTTCCGCGAGCTCCCGCTCGGGGCGCTCGCGGATGATGGGCAGGCTGCCGCCGTAGATCCGTCCCGCGTCGCCGTCGAGGGTGATCGGCTCGCCCTCGGCGAGTCGCCGGCCGCCGAGCGTGCAGCCCCGGCCCGTGCCGTCGATGGCGAGTCCGGAGCATCCCACCAGGCACACCTTGCCGAGCTGACGGGCGACGACCGCGGCGTGTGATGTGCGGTTGCCGGCCGCGGTGAGCACGCCGGCCGCGGCCGCGATGCCTGCGATGTCGGCGGTCTCGATCCCACCGCGCACCAGGATCGCGGGCCGGCCCTGAGACGCCAGCTCGACGGCGCGGGCGCCGTCGAACACAATGCCGCCGCTCGCGGCGCCGATGCTGGCGGGGACCGCGCTCGCGAGCGGCTCGGCGCTTACTGAGCCTCCGAGCCGGGCGCGCTCGATGCGCCCGAGGTCGTAAGGACGCAGCAGCGCGAGCGCCTCGCGCGGCGTGATCTGCTTCTCGCGCACCATGTCGACCGCGATGCGCAATGCGGCCCAGGGCGTGCGCTTGCCCGCGCGCGACTGCAGCAGATAAAGCCGGCCATCCATGACCGTGAACTCGAAATCCTGCATGTCGCGGAATTCTCCCTCGAGCAGCGCCTTGAGGCTGCGCAGCTCTTCCGCGACCAGCGGCAGTTGCCGCTCGAGCCGTGCCGTGTCGTGCACCGGGTAGCGGCCCGATACCACGTCCTCGCCCTGCGCATTGAAGAGGAAGTCGAGGTACAGCGAGTTTTCGCCGGTGGCCGGATCGCGCGTGAAGCCGACCCCGGCACCCGAGGTGCTGCCGCCGTTGCCGAACACCATGGTTTGCACCGTGACCGCCGTTCCGATCGAGTCGTCGAGGTCATGCAGGCGGCGGTAGTGGCGCGCCCTGTCGTTGTTCCAGGAGCGGAACACGGCCTCCACCGCCTGCTCGAGCTGCTCACGCGGCGACTGCGGAAAGGGGTGGCCGGAGAGGGCGCGCGCGGTCTCGAGCGACTGGGTGCAGAGCTCTGCGAGGCTGGCGCTGTCGAGCTCACGGACGCTCGCGACCCTTTGGCTCCGGCAAGCGCTCTCGGCGAGCGCCTCGAACGGCTCTGCCGCACATCCGTGGACGACGGTGGTGAAGTCGCGGATCAAACGCCGGTAGCAGTCGCGCACCAGGC
Source organism: Steroidobacteraceae bacterium (assembly GCA_035625955.1). Taxonomy (GTDB): domain Bacteria; phylum Pseudomonadota; class Gammaproteobacteria; order Steroidobacterales; family Steroidobacteraceae; genus 13-2-20CM-66-19. The sequence continues at coordinate 22,082 of DASPOP010000427.1, forward strand.
GCGGGTTGCCGGTGCCGCGCAGGAAGCCGCCCAGGTTGTGCTCGGTGAGGCCGACGTTGAGGACAGTCTCCATCATTCCGGGCATCGACACTGGGGCGCCGGATCTCACGGCCACCAGCAGCGGCCGGCGCGGGTCGCCGAACTGCCGTCCGGTCGCATCGCCGAGCCGCGCCAGCCCGGTGTCGAGCCGGGAGCGCGTCTCCTCCGACATCCGTCCGCCGCGCGCGAAGTAGTCGCGGCACAGGGCCGTGCCGAGCACGAACGCCGGCGGCACCCTGAGGCCTGCCCGCGTCAGCCGCCACAGCCCCCAGGCCTTCGAGCCGAGTGCGGCGGGCTCGGCGGCGGCGGGCGGCGCGGCATTCGGCAGGATGAAGAACAGGCTGTCGCTCGCCTCGCTCATGCCTCAGGCGCTCATGACGTCGTTGAGCAGGTGGTCGCGCAGCTTCAGGGCACACAGTGCCAGGCCGTCCGCAGCCTGCTCGAGCACCTGCGACAGGCGCGCGACGAGATGTAACACTCGCGCTTCGCACTCGCCGCCGAGCAGCGTGCTGGTGACGGCCCGCTCGGCGACGTCGGACTCGCGCTCGATGGCGACGACGCGGTCGACGGCGGTGAAGAAGTCCTGCAGATCCTCGCGGGCACCCTCCCGGGTCACGTGGCTCGCCGCCTCGAACATCCTCACCGACTCCTGGGCGCCGGCGACCAGCAGTGCGGCGAGCCCCTGCAGGGGCTTCACGATGTTCTCGGGAGGTGCGACCGCGCTCAGGTGCACGAGCAGGAAGGACGCCTCCTCGAGCCCGTCGGCAGCCTCGTCCGCCGCATGCAGCAGGTCGGCGTAGACCTGAGGCGTGGAGGTGCGGCGGGCGAGCGAGCGGATGCGCGTCACGATCGCATCGCCCTCCTGCTCCCATTTCAGCGCGCGCCGGGCGTTCGACCGCAGCAGCTCCGTGGCCTGCGGCTCGGCATGGCGCAACAGTCCCTCGTGCACGGCGACCGCCAGATCGAAGACGCGCTCGGCATGCGTCAGCGCCAGCGTCAGCAGGCTCGAGTGCGCGCTGCGGAAGCGCCGCGCCAGCTCCGCCTTGATCTCGTCGCGGATGAAGCGCTCCGAGCGCTGCGCGCGCAGCCCGGCGCTCGCCTCGCGCAGCACGAACTGCAGGTAATCGAAGGCGGCCTCGGTCCCCAGCGCCTCGTACAGCCGTTCCCCGTAGTGCAGCGGCGTGCGCTGGGCAAACTCCAGCGCCTCGTACAGCAGCCGCTCGCCGCCGAGCTGCAGGAAGGCCCGGTGGCCGAGGTCATGGTCCGCCGCCCACTTCAGCAGCCGTGCCACCTCGTCCTTCGGCAGGAACTCGCGCAGCCGCTTGCGGGCGCGATTCCAGTCGATGAGGAACACCAGGCGTGAGCCGAGGAACTGCAGGCAGGCGGCGAGGGCTGCCGGGTCGTCGCCCACGAAGCGTCCGACGCTCAGGTAATAGCTCTCACCCTCGGCGAGCGCATCGTCGGCACGCGTCTGCGGCCGGGTCCACTCGAAGCCGCACGGTTTCAGGAGACTCTGCAGGAAGGCGAGGCGCTGGGCATGGACGTCGGTGTAGGTGAGAGTGGCGGTGAGCTCCTCGACGTGCAGCACGAGCACGTGGGCATCGGTCGTACCGATGTCGTTCTGGATGATGAGGCGGCCGCCGGCGCGGGTGGCGGTCGTGCCGAGCCCCGGATGATCGAACTTGAGCGGCGCGGTCCTGTTGAGCCCGGACATGAACGCGCGTACCAGGGGCCGATCGGCGTCGGTCAGTTGCCACACGCGCGCGCCGTCGAGGTCCTCCTCGGCGATGGAAGCCTGCAGCTCGTTGAGCGAGCGGTGCAGGTCCATGACCAGCAGGTGCAGGCTGTCGGCGCCTGCCTCGCGGCTGGCGCGCGTGATCGCCGCCACGGTACCGCGCGGGACACGGTCGTGGTCGAAGGCGGGCAGCTGGGCGCCGAGTGCCTGCTCGCGTGCCGCGAGCACGGCGGCGCCATCCACCGCGGCGAGCGCCAGCGGCGAGCGCATCGCCTCCACATCCCGCAACAGCTCCGCGCGCAGCGCGGCCGCTCCGGGCAGCACCAGCTCGCCGCTCGCCTCGCGCCGGCTGTCGCCGATGCGCAGATCGAACTCACCGTTCATGCCTGCGGCGCGCCGCTCGGTGACGAAATCCGGTACCGGCTCGCCGGGGTGGTCCGCGTGGCGCTCGGCCGCCTGCAGCAGCGTGAAACACATCTTCAGGCGGTCGTTGGCGGCCAGCGCCTCCTCGAGCCGCCGTGGCAGGAGCAGGGCGCCCTCGCCGAGTACGTCGATGATCGAGCTCTTGTCACTCATAACCAGCGCCACCGCTCGCGTCGATCGACGAAATTATGCCCCGGCGCCCGCGCCGCCTGACCCGTGGCCAACCGCGCGGCGCCCCGTATTCCTACGTATCGACACGGCCGCAGCTAACAGTGGATTCTTTTGATTGCAGTCGCATGACGATCGCTCTGGCTGAGCGGGGGACGAGTTCGCGACCATGACGCCCGATCCCAGCAGCGCTGCCGAGGTTGCGGCAACTGCAGCCATGGACCGCGTGCTGCAGGCGGAGCGGGACGCGCTCGCTGCCATGGCCGAGTGCGAGCGGCTGAGCGCCACGGAGCTGGAGCAGGCGCGCCAGCGGCGGCGTACGCTCCTCGAGCGCACCCAGGCGCGCATCGTCGCGCTGCATGCGCGCGCCGCGCAGCAGCTCGAGCGCCGCGCCGCCGAGATCCTCGAACGTCATCTGCGCTCGGTGACCGCGGAGGTCGAGCAGCTCGCCGATCCGGAGCGGCGCCAGACGGCGCTCGAGCGGCTGGCCGCGCGCCTCACCACAGTCGAAGGCGAGACGACCGGTGCTGGGCATTGAAGGCAACCTGCCGTACGCGGCCGCACGCGTGCAGGCGCGTCACGGCCTGCTGATGAACGAGCCCGCGTGGCGCAAACTCGAGGCGAATCGCCGTCTCGGCGAGTACCTCGTGGCCACACGGCGCAGCGCGCTCGCCCTGTGGACCGGCCGCATCGAAGCGGCGCACGATGCTCACGTCATCGAGCGCACGCTGCGGGGCGAGTGGCGTGAGTACGTGCACGCCGTCGCGGGCTGGCATCCGCGCGAATGGCAGGACTGGCTCGACTGGTGGTCTTGGTTGCCGCAATTGCCCCTGATCGCGCGGCTCGCCGATCCCGAGCCGGTGCCCGCATGGATGCTCGCCGATCCGGTGTGCGGCCCGATTGCCATCGGCGCGCCGGCGGAGCGGGCCGCGGCGCTCGAGCACACGCTGCTCGCGCCGCTGGCTGCGGCGGTGCGCGCGCAAACTGGGATCGGGCCGGCGTGGCGCGATGAGGCTGCCCGGCGCCCGCCGCCTGCCGGCGAGGAGACCCGTGCGCAGCTCGCGCGGCTCATGCACGCAAGCGCCGTGGCAACCGCGGCGGCAGCGCCGGCCACGGTCGCCAGCCTGCTGCGGCTCTTTCGCGCGGGGGCCGGCAGTGCCGTCGCGAGCGGCTGTCACCTCGCGCTGCTGTGGCTCGACTTCGAGCGGCTGCGCGGCGGCCTCGTCGTCCGCAGCCTGCTGGGCGCGGTGCGCGCCGAGGCGGCATGATGGCG
>DASPOP010000428.1:0-13830 GCA_035625955.1 Steroidobacteraceae bacterium
GCGCCGGAGATCGCGATCGCGGCCGGAGCCGGCATGGCGCGCATCCGCGTCAGCAGTCAGCCGATGCTGGCCGTCATCTCGACGGGCAACGAGCTGGTCGAGCCCGGCGAGCCGGTGCTCGCCCACCAGGTGCGGCGCTCCAACGCCTACGGAATCGTGAGTGCGCTGCGCCAGCATGGCTTTCAGCGCGTCGCGGACGATCACATCCAGGACGATGCCGAGGAGCTGCGCGAGCGGCTGAGGTTTCACCTCGAGACGCATGACGTGCTGGTGTTGTCGGGCGGCGTCTCCATGGGCAAGTTCGACCTCGTGCCGCAGGTGTTGGAGGAGCTCGGCGTGCACGCGATCTTTCACAAAGTGGCGCAGCGGCCCGGCAAGCCCCTGTGGTTCGGGGTGGCGCCCTCGGGAGCGGCCGTCTTCGGACTGCCGGGCAATCCCGTCTCGACCCTGGTGTGTCTCAGCCGCTACGTGCTGCCCGCACTGTTCGCGAGCCTCGGTCACAAGCCGCTGCCGGCGGAGCGCCTCGCGCTCGGCGCACCGGTCACGGTCAATGCGCCGCTCACGCACTTCATGCCGGTGCGGATCGAGCAGGACGACTGGGGACGTCCCTGGGCGATGCCCGCGCCCACCAACGGCTCGGGCGACTTCACGGCTCTGGCCGGCACCGACGGTTTCGCGGAGCTGCCGCCAGGCCCGAATACCTACAAGAAGGGCTTCGTCACGCGGCTGTTCCGCTGGTCGTGACGCCCGGTTCAGCCCGCGTGGGCTCCCCCTTTACGCCGATAGCCAGCCTCCCCGCGCCGTCCCATACTTGAACAATGTCTGCTCCGGAAGTCATCGTTCCCCTCACGCGGCGGCCGCCCCGGGACACGCGGGCCCGCCCGATGCACGACCTGCGCATCTCGGTGATGGACCGCTGCAACTTCCGCTGCCCGTACTGCATGCCGCGCGAGACCTATCACGAGAAGTACCGCTTTCTCGGCTCGCACGAGCGGCTGTCGTTCGATGAGATCGTGCGCCTCGCGCGTCTGTTCGTGCAGCTCGGGGTGCGGAAGCTGCGCCTCACCGGCGGCGAACCCCTGCTGCGCGCCAACCTCAGCGAGCTGATCGGTGACCTCACCAGCATCCCCGGAGTCGACGACGTCGCACTGACCACCAACGGCGTGCTGCTCGGCAAGTACGCGAGCGAGCTCAAGGCGGCGGGACTGAAGCGCATCACGGTGAGCCTCGACAGCCTGGACCCGGCGGTGTTCGGCCGCATGAGCGGAGGCTTCGGCAGTCCCGCCGAGGTGCTCGACGGCATCGAGCATGCGCGCCACGCGGGGCTCGAGCCCATCAAGATCAACGCGGTCGTGCAGCGCGGCGTCAATGACCACACGGTGCTCGAGCTCATCGAGCGCTTCCGCGGCACCGGCGTGATCGTGCGCTTCATAGAGTACATGGACGTCGGCAACCGCAACCACTGGCGCTCGGAGCTGGTCGTGCCCTCGAGAGAGCTGGCGGCGCGCATTGCGGCGCGCTGGCCGCTCGCCTCGCTCGAGCCCACCTACCGCGGCGAGGTGGCGGCGCGTTACGCATTCGCCGACGGCCAGGGAGAGGTCGGCTTCATCTCGTCCGTCTCTCAGCCCTTCTGCGGCGACTGCTCGCGCGTGCGGCTCTCGTCCGACGGCATGCTCTATACCTGCCTGTTCGCCACTCACGGCACGAGCCTGCGCGATGCGCTGCGCGGCGGGGCGAGCGACGATCAGCTGCTCGAGCTCATCTCCGGCGTATGGCTCGCCCGAGCGGACCGTTACAGCGAGCTGCGCGCCAGCCTGCCGCACGGCGCGGGTGAGCCGCGCAAGGTCGAGATGTTCTACATCGGTGGCTGATGCGCCGGCCGCGCCTCTCGCATCTCGACGCGCGTGACCGTCCGGCCATGGTGGACGTCGGCGCCAAGGAAGTGACGGCGCGCAGCGCGGCGGCCGAGGCGCGCATCCGCCTGCCGCCCGCCGTGGCACGAGCGCTGCGTGCGAGCGGACACCGCACGAAAAAAGGTCCGGTGTTCGATACCGCGATCCTCGCCGGCGTCATGGCGGCCAAACGCACTCATGAGCTGATCCCCTTCTGCCATCCGCTGCCGCTCGAGAGCTGTCAGATCGAGATCGCGCAGCGTGGCGGCACGATCGTGGTGCGCTGCCGGGTCGCGGTGCATCACCGCACCGGGGTGGAGATGGAGGCGCTCACCGGCGCCGCGGTCGCGGCGCTCACCATCTACGACATGTGCAAGGCGCTCTCCCACGACATCGAGATCGAGGGCCTCAGGCTCATGGCCAAGGCCGGCGGCCGACGTCCCTTCGCACGCCGCACGCGGCGAGCCGCATGAGCGCGCCGCTCTACGGCCTGGTGCTCACCGGCGGGCGCAGCAGCCGCATGGGCCAGGACAAGGCGGCGTTGCGCGTCGGCGGCCGCAGCCAGCTCGAGCACGCGATGGCGCTGCTCGCGCCGCACGTCGCGCGCGTCTTCGTCTCGGTGCGCAGGGATCAGCGCGCCGATCCGCTGCGCGCCGGGTTCGAGCAGATCGAGGACACGCATGAGGACCTGGGCCCCATCGCCGGGATCGTCGCCGCACAGGAGCGCTTCCCGGAGAGCGCCTGGCTGGTACTGGCGTGCGACCTGCCGCTCCTCGATGCGGCGACGCTCGAGTTCCTGGTGCGCGCGCGCGCCCCCGGGCGGCTGGCCACGGCCTTCCGCTCGAGCCACGACGCGCTGCCCGAGCCCCTGTGCGCGGTATACGAGCCCGGCAGCCGTGCCGCCCTCATCGCCTACGTGGCGCGCGGCAGGAATTGTCCGCGCAAGTTCCTGATGGGCGCCGACGTGCACCTCATCGACGAGCCCAATCCGCGCGCGCTCGACAACGCCAACACGCCCGAGGAATATGCTGCCGCCATGAATACCCGCAGCGAGGCGCCCGCTGCCGCGACCCGGCGCCTGACGGTGCAGTACTTCGCGTTGCTGCGCGAGCAGGCCGGGCGCGGCACGGAGTCGCTGGTGACCGCGGCGCGCACGCCGCGCGAGCTCTACGCCGAGCTCGCCCACCGCTACCCCTTCACGCTCGATCCGTCGGTGCTGCGCGTCGCGATCAACTCGGAGTTCGGCGACTGGTCGGCGCCGCTCGCCGAAGGCGATGCGGTGGTCTTCATCCCGCCGGTCGCCGGCGGCTGAGCTCATGAGCGCAGCGGACACCCCGCCGAGCGCGCCGTTTCGTTTCAGCCGCGCGCCCATCGACGTCGCCGCGCTGCGCGCCACCTTGGCCGACCCGGCCTGCGGCGGCTACGCGGCCTTCGAAGGCTGGGTGCGCGATCACAACGAGGGGCAGCGCGTGCGGCATCTCGAGTACGAAGCCTACGAGGCGCTCGCCGTGCGCGAAGCCGAGCGCATCGTCGCCGAGGCCGCGGCGCGCTTCGGCATCGCGCACGCCGCCTGCGCTCACCGCGTCGGCGACCTCGCGGTCGGCGAGCTCGCCGTGTGGGTGGGGGTGAGCGCGGCGCATCGCGACGAGGCCTTCCGCGCCTGCCGTTACATCATCGACGAGATCAAACACCGGCTGCCGATCTGGAAAAAAGAGCATTACCTCAACGGCGATTCGGGCTGGGTGAACTGCGAGCGTTGCGCCGCTGCCCCGCACGAGCACGCGCACGGCAGACCCGGCGCCCATCCCTGAAGCCTACGGACGGATCTGGCCCGCGCCCCGTACCAGGTACTTGTAACTGGTGAGCTGCTCCACCCCGACCGGGCCGCGCGCGTGAAAGCGGTCGGTGGAGATGCCGATCTCCGCGCCCATACCGAACTCGCCGCCGTCGGCGAACTGCGTCGAGGCGTTGTGCAGCACGATCGCGCTGTCGACGCGCTGCAGGAAGCGCTCGGCCGTCGCCGGGTTCTCGGTGACGATCGATTCGGTATGCGCCGAGCCGTAGCGGGCGATGTGGGCGATGGCGGCATCGACTCCGTCGACCACGCGCGCGGCGATGATGGCGTCGAGATACTCGGTGTACCAGTCGTCCTCGCTCGCGGGCCGCACGCGCGGGTCCGCCTGCTGCACGGTCGCATCGCCGCGCACCTCGCACCCGGCCTCGAGCAGGTCGCGCACCACGGGACCCAGGTGCGTGGCGGCGCAGGCGCGGTCGATGAGCAGCGTCTCGGCCGCGCCGCAGATGCCGGTGCGCCGCATCTTGGCATTGAGCGCGATGGTGCGCGCCATGCGTACGTCGGCGTCGCGATCGATGTAGACGTGACAGTTGCCTTCCAGGTGTCCGATCACCGGCACGCGCGCCTCCTGCTGCACGCGCGCGACGAGCGTCTTGCCGCCGCGCGGCACGAGACAGTCGAGGTACTCGGTCATGCCGGCCAGCATGTAGCCGACCGCGGCGCGGTCGGTGATCGGCACCAGCTGGATGCAGGCGGAGGGGAGCTGCGCCGCCTCGAGTCCAGCGGCGAGACAGGCATGCAGCGCCGCGTTCGAGTGGCGGCTCTCCGAGCCGCCGCGCAGGATCGCGGCATTGCCGGCTTTCAGGCAGAGCGCGCCGGCATCCGTCGTGACGTTGGGGCGGCTCTCGTAGATGATGCCGATGACGCCGATCGGCACCCGCACGCGCTGGATCCGCAGTCCGTTGGGGCGCTCCCATTCCGCGACTACGGTGCCGATGGGATCGGGGAGCGCGGCCACGTCGGCGACGCTCTGCGCAATCGCCTCGATGCGTGCGGCATCGAGCTTGAGCCGCTCGAGCCGTGCGCCGCTCATGTGCGCGGCGCGCGCCGCCGACAGGTCGCGCTCGTTGGCGGCGAGCAGCCCGGCGCTGCGCGCGCGGATGGCGGCCGCCGCCGCAGTCAGGGCGGCGTTCTTCTGCGCCGTGGGCGCGAGCGCCAGCGTGCCGGCGGCCTGCGTTGCGGCCTTGCCGAGCCCCTCCATCAGCTCGTTGATGCGATCGGCACTCACGGCGGTGAGGCCTGACGCGCTGCGGGCGCGGCGCCGGTGGCGGGCGCTGACTCCTGCAGCAGCACCAGGTCGTCGCGATGGATCATCTCGTCGCGCCCGCGGAAGCCGAGCAGCTGCTCGATCTCGGAGGACTTCCTGCCCATGATGCGTGCGGCGTCGGTGTCGGAGTAGGCGGCGATGCCACGGGCGACCTCGGCGCCGTCGGCGGTGAGCACGCTCACGGTGTCGCCGCGCTCGAAACGGCCGCGCGCCCCGGTGACGCCCGCCGGCAGGAGACTCTTGCCCTCGAGCAGCGCGCGCAGAGCGCCGGCGTCGATGGTGATCGCGCCCGCCGGGCGCAGAGTTCCCGCGATCCATTGCTTGCGTGCCGCCACCGGAGTCGCGCTCGGTACGAACCAGGTGCAGTCGGCCCCATCCTCCAGCCGCCGCAGCGGGTGCTTGTGATGACCGGCCGCGATGCACATGTGGCAACCGGCCGCCACGGCGATCTTCGCCGCCAGAATCTTGGCGGTCATGCCGCCCGATCCCACCTGCGAGGCGCTGCGGCCGGCCATGGCCTCGATCTCCGGAGTGATCTGCCGCACCTCGCGCAGGATGCGCGCGCACGGATCCTTGTTCGGGTCGGCGCTGTAGAGCCCTTCGACGTCCGAGAGCAGCACCAGGCAGTCGGCGCCGGCCATCTGCGCCACGCGCGCCGCGAGGCGGTCGTTGTCGCCGTAACGGATCTCGGCGGTCGCGACCGTGTCGTTCTCGTTGATCACCGGCAGCGCCCCGAGCGTGAGCAGCGCTTCGAGCGTGGCGCGCGCGTTGAGATAGCGCCGCCGCCGCTCGCTGTCCTCGAGCGTCAGCAGCACCTGCGCCACCGTCACGCCGTGCTCCTCCAGCAGCTCCTTGTAGGCGTGCGCGAGGCGGATCTGTCCGACGGCGGCGGCGGCCTGACTCTCCTCGAGTCGCAGCGTCCCGGTGCGCAGTCCGAGCCGGCGCCGGCCGAGCGCGATGGCGCCGGAGGAAACCAGGATGAGCTGCTGCCCGCGCTTGCGCAGGCGCACCAGGTCCTCGACCAGAGTCTCGAGCCAGGCGCGATTGACGCGCCCGCTGTCGCCGCCGACCAGGAGCGCCGAGCCCACCTTCACGACGAGCCGCCGGGCCCGCACCAGGGGCGCCGCGTTAGTCCGGGCTTGGGCGGTCATGATGTGAAAACTATACGCATTCGACACTGCGTTGCCCAACTTAGGGCGAGCCCCTAAACTGGCGCCCGACGAAGATGCTGACAGAGGGTGGCGGCGCGGTGAGCAGAGATTACGAACCGGTTCCCGGCCAGTGGTACGAGAACCTGGAAGAAGAAGAGCAGTTCCGCGTGCTGACGGTCGATGAGGACTCGGAGCTGATCGAGATCGAGTATCTCGACGGCGACATCGAGGAGCTCGACCTGGAGGCGTGGCACGAGATGGACCTCGAGCGCATCGACGAGCCCGAGGGCTGGTCCGACGAGGACGAGGAGTCGGACGAGGACGAGGAGTGGGACGAGGAAGACGACGAGGACGATGACGACTGGGACGAGGACGAGGAAGACGGCGACGAAGAGCAGGACGAGTATTGACCGGCCCCGGCCTCGATAGTTGGTATCACGAGAAGGAATCTGCCTGGCTGTACCGCCGGGTAGCGGCCGCCGAGCCTGACGCGCACAAGCGCCGGCTGTTCGAGCAGCTGGCGTTGGCGGCCGAGGAGCAGGCCACCCGCTGGGAGCAGGCCGCCGCCAGGGGCGGCGCCGCCCCGGCGCAGCGCGTCTTTACCCCCTCAGTGCGCGCCCGCGTGGTGGCGCGGCTGCTGCAGAGTTTCGACCCGGCTTCGCTGCGCCCGGTGCTGGCGGCGATGAAGCTGCGCGGCCTCTCCATCTACAGCGCGCACGCCGGCAGCATCGCCGGCCACGCCATGCCCACCTCGCTCGCGGAAGTCGGGGCGCGCCACCGCAGCACGCTCGGCGGGAGCCTGCGGGCGGCGGTCTTCGGCGTGAACGATGGACTGGTGTCGAACCTCAGTCTGGTGCTGGGAGTGGCCGGTGCCGGTGTTGCGAGCGGCTACGTGCTGATGTCGGGGGCCGCGGGGCTGCTCGCCGGCGCGCTCTCCATGGCGGCCGGCGAGTATGTGTCGGTGCGCTCGCAGCGCGAGATGTACGAGTACCAGATTGCGCTCGAGCGCGAGGAGCTCAAGGAGTACCCCGAGGAGGAAGCCGAGGAGCTCGCGCTCATCTATCAGGCGCGCGGCGTCGAGCTCGAGCAGGCGCGCGCCGTGAGCCAGGCGCTGCTGGCACGCCCGGACAAGGCGCTCGATGTGCTCTCGCGCGAGGAGCTGGGCCTGAACCCCGAAGACCTCGGCTCGCCGTGGCGCGCGGCGGGCGCATCTTTCGTGACCTTCGCGGCCGGCGCCCTGGTGCCGCTGCTGCCGTTCCTCGCGCGCATGGCCGGATCCCGGGCGGTGGCCGTGTCCGCGGCCACGACGGGAGTGGCGCTGTTCGCCGTGGGGCTCAGCCTCTCGTTGTTCACCGGGCGTGGCGCGCTGCACAGCGCGCTGCGCATGGTGCTGATCGGCGGCGGTGCAGGAACTTTGAGCTTCCTGGTCGGTCGTGCGTTGGGAGTGGCAATCTCCTGAAGTCCGCCGCGCCCTCGGCACCGGGCTTGAAAAGTGCGCCGCCGCCCCAAGGCTGGCGAGCAACCAGGGGTAACGGTACAGTGCCTGCCCCGTTTCGCTGAAGACCCGCCATGAAACGCATCCTGCTGTTCATCGTCACCAACCTCGCCGTCCTCCTGGTGCTGACCGTCGTCGCACGGCTGCTGGGGATCGACGCTTACCTCGCGGCTCACGGCCAGAGCCTGCAGGGATTGCTGGTGTGGGCCGCGCTGTTCGGCTTCGGCGGCGCTTTCATTTCGCTGGCGATGTCGAAGATGCAGGCCAAGATGTTCATGGGCGTGCGGGGAATCGCGCCGCAGTCGGGCGATCCCACCGAGCAGTGGCTGCTGTCGGTGATCGAGCATCACGCCCGCAACGTCGGCGTCGGTATGCCGGAGGTCGGCATCTTCGACTCTCCCGAGCCCAACGCCTTCGCTACCGGCATGAGCCGCAACTCGGCGCTGGTGGCCGTGAGCACCGGACTCCTGCAGCGCATGAACCGCCAGGAGATCGAGGCGGTGCTCGGCCACGAGATGACGCACGTCGCCAATGGCGACATGGTGACACTCGCCCTCATACAGGGCGTCGTCAACACCTTCGTGCTGTTCCTGGCGCGGGTGGTCGGCAACATCGTCGACCGTGCGGTGTTTCGCTCCGACGATGGCCGCGGCATCGCCTCCTATCTCACGTTCTACGTTCTGCAGATCGCCTTCGGCATCCTCGCCACCCCGATCGTCATGTGGTTCTCGCGCTGGCGCGAGTTCCGCGCCGATCGCGGCGGCGCTCAGCTCGCCGGCACCCCCAACATGATCGCGGCGCTCGAGGAGCTGAAGCGCGTGCACGAGCCGCTGCCCGCGCAGCAGTTCGCCGCCTTCGGCATCGCCGATGGCGCGGTCGGCTCCGGGCTGCGACGACTGTTCATGAGCCATCCGCCGCTCGATGAGCGCATCGCGGCGCTGCGCTCGCTCGGCCCGATCCACTGAAGCGACCGCCCGCGAGCGGTGGACTTTCTCGGACAGCTGCGCGGGATCCTCGGCGCAGACGGCCTGTTGACGGACGCCGCCGACTGCGCCCCGTATAACCTCGACCATCTCGGGCGCTGCCAGGGGCGCGCGCTCGCGGTGGCGCAGCCGCGCTCGGTGGCGGAAGTCTCGCAGCTGCTGGCGCTGTGCGATGCGGCGCGTGTCGGCGTGGTGCCGCACGGGGGCAACACCAGCTACTGCGGCGGCGCCATTGCGGATGACTCGGGCGGGGAGCTGCTGGTGTCGCTGCATCGTCTCAATCGCATCCGCAGTCTCGATGCCGGCAATTACTCACTCACCGCCGAGGCCGGCTGCATCCTGGCGCAGGTGCAGGCGGCGGCCGAGGAAGCCGGACGCTTCTTCCCGCTGAGCATCGGCTCGCAAGGGAGCTGTCAGATCGGAGGCAACCTCTCCACCAATGCCGGCGGGGTCAATGTGTTGCGCTACGGCATGGCGCGCGACCTGGTTCTCGGGCTCGAAGTGGTGTTGCCGGGCGGACGGGTGCTCGACGGCCTGTCGGTGCTGCGCAAGGACAACACCGGCTACGACCTCAAGTCGCTGTTCCTCGGCGCCGAGGGCACCCTCGGCATCATCACGGCCGCGAGCTTCAAGCTGTTCCCGCAGATTCGCGTGCGCGCTACCGCGCTCGCCGCCGTTCCCGACGTGCGCGCCGCGGTCACGCTGCTCGGCGAGCTGCGTGCGCAGAGCGGCGACCGCGTCAGCTCCTTCGAGCTCATCCCGCGCGTCGGCATCGAGCTCACCACGCGCCACATCCCCGGGGTGAGCGACCCGCTGCCCGGCGCCTATGCCTGGTATGTGCTGTGCGAGCTGTCCTCGTCGCGCGCCGCCGAACCGCTCGACGACCTGCTCGAGGAGGCGCTCGGCGCGGCGCTCGCCAACGGCACCGTGCTCGATGCGGTCATGGTGCGCAGCGAGCGTGAGCGCGCCGCGCTGTGGAAGCTGCGCGAGAGCATTCCGCCGGCGCAGCGGCACGAAGGTGCGAGCCTCAAGCACGACATTTCGCTGCCGGTGGCGGCGCTCGCCGACTTCGTCGCGCGCGCAGCACCCTGGATCGGCGCCCACGTGCCGGACGGACGGCTGGTCGCCTATGGGCACGTGGGCGACGGCAACCTGCACTTCAACGTCAGCCAGCTGCCCGGCAGCGACCGCGAGGCGTTCCTGGCACGCGCCGACGGCGTGCGGCGCGGCGTGCACGACCTGGTGCGCGAATTCGGCGGCAGCTTCAGCGCCGAGCACGGCATCGGGCGGACCAAGGTGGGGGAGCTCGAGCGCTACGCCTCCCCGGTCGAGCTCGAGGTGATGCACGCCGTGAAGCGTGCGCTCGACCCCAACGGCATCATGAATCCCGGCAAGGTTCTGCGCAGCGGATGAAGGAGATGCGGATGGCGCGTGGCGCGTGGTTGCTGATGCTCGGCGCTTGCGGTCTCGCGGCCTGCAGCCAGGGCGGCAAGCCGGCGGCGCAGGCGGCGCCGGCGGCGGCCCCTGCTGCCGCGAGCGCCGCGGAGGGCCCGCGCATCGTGATGTCGGATGATCTCGTGCATCTTGAATACCGCGTGCTCGGCCGGGGAGAGCCGGCGGTGATCCTGGTGCACGGCTGGTGCGAAAACGCCGACTACTGGAACGCGCAGTACGATGCCCTGAAGAGCCGCTACACGGTGGTGGCGCTCGATCTGGGCGGCCACGGCGCCTCGGGCGCCAATCGCACCGACTGGTCGATCGCCAACTACGCCGCGGACGTCGCCAGCATCGCGCGGCAGATCCCCAACGCGCACCTGGTGCTGGTGGGGCACTCGATGGGAGCCGACGTGGCGCTGGCGGCGGTGCCGCGCATCGGCAGCCGCGTCATCGGCGTCGTCGCGGTCGATGCACTGCGCTCGGTCGGTATGCCGCCGCTCAGCGCCGGCGAGATCGAGGCCAAGGTGGCGCCGTTCCGCGCCGACTTCGTCGGTGCGACGCGCGCGCTGGTGACCGAACAGCTGTTCGAGAAGGACGCCGATCCGCTGCTGGTGCAGAAGGTGGCCTACGACATGTCGCTGCGCTCGCCGGCGGTCGCGGTGCCGACGCTCGAGAAGCTGCTGGCGTTCGATCTCGCTGCCGTGCTGGCCTCGGTGCACGTGCCGGTGTACGGCATCAACTCCGATCTCGCGCCCACCGACGCCGAACGCATCCGCAAATCCCTCTCCGGTTTCACGCTCGACGTGCTGCCCCACAGCGGACACTTCCTCATGCTGGAAGCGCCGGCACGCTTCAATCCTCTGCTGCTGAAGGATATCGACGCGCTCGCGGCACACGCCGCGCGCTGAGCCGCCGCCCGCCGCGGCCCTTCGGTCCGTCTCGGCCTAGCGCTGGCGGATGAGGCCTTCCTGGGCGGCGCTCGCCACCAGGCGGCCGTCGCGCGCGAAGATGCTGGCACGCGCGAAACCGCGGGCGCCCGAGGCGCTCGGACTCTCCATGGCGCACAGCAGCCAGTCATCAACCCGCAGCGGCCGGTGGAACCACATGGCGTGATCGATGGTGGCCATGATGAGGGAGGGCTTGAGGAACGAGGTGCCGTGCGGCAGCGTCGCGGTGTCGAGCAGGAAGAAGTCCGACACGTAGGCGAGCAGCCGTCGGTGCAGCATCTCGTCGTCGCCGAGCTTGCCGACGGCGCGCAGCCAGATCTGCCGCAGCGGCGGCGCCGGCTTGGGTCGCAGGTAATCGAATGGCTGCACCAGGCGGAACTCGAACGGCCGCTGCTGGGAGAAGAAGCGCCGCACCTTGTCGGGCAGCTTCTCGAGCAGCTCCGGCGCCGGCGCCGGGTCCGGCAGGCTCTCCGGCGGCGGCACCTGCGGCATGCCGATCTGATGATCGAAGCCGCCTTCGCTCACCTGGAACGACGTGGTCATGTTGAAGATCTGCTCGCCGTGCTGGATCGCGATCACCCGGCGGTTGCTGAAGCTGTGGCCGTCGAGGCTGCGATCGACCTGGTAGACGATCGGCGCATTGATGTCGCCGCGCCGCAGGAAATAGGCGTGCAGCGAATGCACCACCCGCCCCTCGACGGTGGCGGCCGCGGCGGTGAGCGCCTGGCCCAGCACCTGCCCGCCGAACACCTGCGGCGCGCCGATGTCGCGGCTCTCGCCGCGGAACAGATTCACCTCCAGCGGCTCGAGCTTGAGCAGCTCGAGGAGATCGGCGAGCCGGTGGTCCATCAGTCCGGTACTCCCAGACGCTGGTGCATCACCGGGCTCGTGGTGGTGTACTGCAGGAACTGTTTCTTCTGCGGATACAGATGGTGCTGGATCGCGAACGCGGCCAGCGCCGCCTCATGAAAGCCGGACAGGATGAGCTTCTTCTTCCCCGGGTAGGTGTTGATGTCGCCGACGGCGAACACGCCGGGCAGGCTGGTCTGGAATTTCTCCGGGTCGACCCTGAGCGCCTTCTTCTCGAGCGCGAGACCCCAGTCGGCGATCGGGCCGAGCTTGGGATGGAGCCCGAAGAACACCAGCAGCTGGTCCGCCGGAAGCGCCTGTACCGAGCCATCGGGGGCGCGGATGTTGACTCCGCGCAGCGCCTCGCCCTCGGTGAGCAGCGAGTGCGGCAGCGCCTCGAATACTCGCATGCGGCCGGCGGCCACCAGCTCGCGCATGCGCGCCACCGAGGCGGGGGCGGCGCGGAACTCCGCGCGCCGATGCACCAGGTCGAGGCTCGCCGCCCTGGGGGCGAGCTCGAGCGTCCAGTCGAGCGCCGAATCGCCGCCGCCGAAGATGACCAGGCGCTTGCCGGCGAGCGCGGCGGCATTCCTGATGCGGTACTGGATGGCACCGCCCTCGAAGGGCTCCGCGCCCTCGACGCCGATACGCCGCGGCTGAAACGAGCCGAGGCCGGCGGCGATCACGACCGCGCCGGCATCGAAGCGCGCGCCGGCCGCGGTGCCGATGTGGAAGCGCCCGTTCTCCGCGCGCGCGAACTCGCTCACCTCGTGCCCGAGGTGCAGCGGCGCCTTGAAGGGCTTGATCTGCTCGAGCAGCCGGTCGATCAGTTCCTGCGCGCCGCACACCGGCAGCGCCGGAATGTCGTAGATCGGCTTGTCCGGATAAAGCTCGGCGCACTGGCCGCCGGCATGCTGCAGCGAGTCGACCACGTGGGCGCTGATGCCGAGCAGCCCCAGCTCGAAGACCTGGAACAGGCCACAGGGGCCGGCGCCGATGATGACGACTTCGGTGTTGATCGCCTCGCCGGCGGCGTTGGATGGAGTAGCGCTCAAGGTGCCGACATTCTAGAGGGTCTTTCCAGCGCTCGCATGCGATCAGGGTATAGTACGAGCCCCCATGATCACCCTCAGCGTCAACGACAAGGAAGTCAGCGTCGACGTCGAGCCCGACATGCCGCTGCTGTGGGTGCTGCGCGACACGCTCGGCCTCACCGGCACCAAGTACGGCTGCGGCGCGGCGCTCTGCGGCGCGTGCACCGTGCACGTCGCCGGCGAGCCGGTACGCTCGTGCGTAACGCCGGTGAGCGCGGTCGGCGCGGCCAGAGTCACGACCATCGAGGGCCTGTCGGCCGGCCGCAGCCACCCGCTGCAGAAGGCATGGATCGAGCTCGATGTTCCGCAGTGCGGCTACTGCCAGTCCGGCCAGATCATGTCGGCGGCGGCACTGCTCGCGCACAACCCGCAGCCGACGGATGCCGAGATCGACGTCGCCATGGCCGGCAACGTCTGCCGCTGCGGCACCTACCAGCGCATCCGCGCCGCGATCCACCGGGCCGCGGTGCTCGCCGCGGGCGGCTGAAGCTTTCAACCTCGAGGAGCTCCCCTTGACCACCAACGCCGAACTTCACGCGCGCCGCCAGCAGGCCGTGCCGCGCGGTGTCAGCAACTCGCTCGCGGTGTACGCCGAGCGCGCCTCCAACGCCGAGCTCTGGGACGTCGAGGGCCGCCGCTACATCGACTTCGCCAGCGGCATCTCCGTGCTCAACACCGGCCACGTGCACCCGCGGGTGAGCGCGGCGATCGCGGCGCAGCTCGCCAGGCTCACGCACACCTGCTTTCAGGTCACGCCCACCGAGAGCTACGTGGCGCTCGCCGAAGCCCTGAACGCGCTCGCGCCGGGCGCGGGACCGAAGAAGACCATCTTCCTCACCACCGGCGCCGAGGCGGTCGAG
>DASPOP010000429.1:0-9630 GCA_035625955.1 Steroidobacteraceae bacterium
GCTGCGCGGAGCCGCGCAGCAGACCCGCGCAGCCCGGGAGCGCCGCACCGAGAAGGGCCGTGCCCGATCCCGCCACGAACTGCCGCCGTCCGAGCCGAGCACCCATATCAGGAGCGGAGCTTCAGGCCCTGGCCGTCGTAGAGCGGCTCGAGCCGCACGGTCGCAGTACGCATCTCGCCGAGGATGTCGATCTCGAAGCGCGCGCCGTCGCGGGCGAGCGCGGTCGGTACATAGCCCGCGGCCAGGCTCTTGCCGACCCAGTGACCGAACGCTCCCGAGGTGACATAGCCGACCGCAGCCCCGTCCTTCATGATCGACTCGTAGCCGATCACCTCGGCATCGAGCGCGGCGACCTCCATGATGACGAAGCGGCGCTTCGGTCCCGCCGCGCGCTCGGCCAGCGCGGCGGCGCGGCCGGTGAATTCCCCCTTGTTGAAATCGACGAAACGATCCAGCCCGGTCTCGGCGGCGGTGTAATCGGGCCGGAAGTCCTTCTGGAAAGAGCCATAGCCCTTCTCGAGGCGCAGCGACGAGAGCGCGCGTCCGCCGAAGAGCCGCAAGCCGAGATCGCTCCCGGCATCCATGAGATCGTCGTAGAGCGTTGCGAAGTAATCCGGCGTGGTCCAGATCTCGTAGCCGAGCTCGCCGGTGAAGCCGGCGCGGCTCACGATCGACGGCGCGAAGCCCACCGCCGTCTCGCGCACCTCGAAGAGCTTGAAGGCGCCGGGCGACAGATCGATGCGCACCAGGCGCTGCAGCAGCTCGCGCGCGCGCGGACCGGCGATCGAGACTCCATTCAGGGTCGAGGCCAGCGAGCGCACCAGGACATCCGGCGGCGGGCTCGCCTGCCAGAACCAGCGCAGGTGAAATTCCTCGGCGAAGCCGGAGCCGAAGATCAGGAACCGATCCTCCGCGAGACAGGCAAGGGTGAGATCGCCGACGATGCGCGCGGCGCCATTCAGCATCGGTGCCAGCGCGAGCCGTCCGCGGCGGGGGATGCGTGAGGAGAACACGCGGTCGAGCCAGGCGCGTGCGCCGCGGCCTGCCACCTCGTACTTCCCGTAATTGGTGGTCTCGTAGAGTCCGACCGCCGTGCGCACCGCCTGGCACTCGGCCCGCACGATGGGAAAGGCCTCGGAGCGGCGATAGGTGGGAGTCTCGACGGGCTCGGTGCCGGGAGGCGCGAACCAGAGCGCGTTCTCGAGGCCGTAGTTGGCACCCATGCAGGCGCCGGCGGTCTTCAGCCTGTCGTAAATCGGCGAGCGCCGTACCGGGCGGGCAGCCGGCAGCTCCTCGTTGGGGTAAGCGAGACGGAAGCGCCGCGAGTAGTTCTCCGGCACCTTGATCGAGGTGTATTTCGGCGTCGCGAAGGCCCCGAAGCGCGCCACGTCCATCGAGATGATGTCCTGTCCGGGGTCGTTCTCCGCCATCCAGCGCGAGAGCACCAGCCCGATGCCGCCTCCCTGGCTGAAGCCGGCCATCACGGCGCACGCGACCCAGTAGTTCCTGAGGCCCCGCACCGGTCCCACCAGCGGATTGCCGTCGGGCGCGAAGGTGAACGGGCCATTCACCGCCTTGCGGATGCCGACACGGCCCAGGGCGGGGAAATGCCTGAAGCCGACCTCGAAGTAGGGCGCCAGCCGCTCGAAGTCCTCGGGCAGCAGCTGCATCGAGAAATCATCCGGTGTCTTGACCGGCGACCAGACGACGCCGTGCGGCTCGTAGGTGCCGATCAGCGCGCCGCCGCGCTCCTGGCGCACGTAGATCTCGCCGGCGTAGTCGGTAGTGTTGACGATCTCGCGCGCCCGCCCCTTGAGCTCGGGCAGATCCTCGGTGATGAGATAGTGGTGCTCCATCGCGAGCACCGGCAGCTCGATGCCGGCCATGTGGCCGACTTCGCGCGCCCAGAGACCTGCGCAGTTGACCACGTGCTCGGCGTGCACCGTGCCCTTGTCGGTGACGACGTCCCAGGAGCCGTCGCGTCGTGAGCTGAGCGACAGCACGCGGGTGAAGCGTTCGACCGCGGCGCCGAGCTGCCGCGCCGCCTTGGCGTAGGCGTTGGTGGTGCCGGAGGGGTCGCAGTGGCCGCCGTCGGCGCGCCACAGCGCGCCGATGAAGTGACTCGGATCGATGAGGGGGTTGTACTCGAGCGCCTGCTCGAGCGAGATCATCTCGGTTTCCATGCCGAGATAGCGCGCCCGCGAGCAGATGAGCCTCAGGCTGTCGAGCTCGCCCTGGTCCGCGGCGAGCATCAGGCCGCCGTTCGGATGCAGCCCGCACGACTGGCCCGACAGCCGCTCGATCTCGCGATAGAGGTCGATGGTGTACTTCTGCAGGCGCGAGATGTTGGCCTCGCCGTTGAAGGTGTGCATGCCGCCCGCGGCGTGCCAGGTCGAACCCGAGGTCAGCTCGCTCTTCTCGATGAGCAGCACGTCGGTCCAGCCGATCCTGGCGAGGTGATAGAGCACGCTGGTGCCGACCACGCCGCCACCGATCACGACGGCCCGCGCCGAATCCTTCATGTCGAGCTCTCTCCGCACAATCCGCTCACCGTCGCATCCGGGACCAGCGCCAGCCCGAAGGGCCGCGAAGTCTCCACCAGCCATTCGCGCAGGTGCTGCGCCGTCGTGGCGGGCGTCAGGAGCAGCATCCCCGGAGTGAGCCGGGCGAGGATCGCCGGTACCTGCACCATGATTGTGGCAGCCGCGCGGCCCACGGGGAACGCGCCTGCATCGAGATCCAGCCGGCAGGCCCGCGCGAGCATTTCGCGGACTGCCGGACCTTCGAGGAAGAACGCCACCAGGGCCGATGACAGGTCGACGACCGCCGCGCAGCCGCCGGCTTCCTGCCAGTGCAGCGCGCTCGCGCCCGAAGCAGCCGGCGGCGCAAGGAGCAGCCAGCGTCCGGGACGGACGCTCAGGGTGAGGCCTCGCGCGCGCCCGGCGATGCCGCCCGGGGAGGGCAGGGTGATGCTCCGCTCGGCGCTGAGCCGCTCGAGCTCGCTCGCCCGGCCCCGGAACACGACGAGCTCGACGATGTCCGCCGGGCAGGAAGCGAGCGCGATGCCGGGAGCGCCCGCGCGCAGCGCTGCTGACTCAGGCACGGACACGGGTGTTCTCCGGGTCGAGCATGTGGGGGCTCACGACCTCGAGATCGATGCTCTCGCCGTGGATCGGCGAAGTACCGAGGAGGCGCGCACCGATGCGCTGCCGCCCGCCGGCGAGCAATGCGAGCCCGACCCAGCCTTCGAGCTCGACGGACGGCGTGGAGGAGGTGATGTAGCCGAGACTGGCGCTCCGCGCCTCCGGCGCGACCAGTTGCATCCCGTTGCGCAGGCGCTGCGCGCGATCGAGGGGGCGCACGCCGACGAGCTGCAGCCGATCCGGCGCGGTGAGGCCGGGACGGTCAACGAGCGAGCGGCCGATGAAGTCGCCGCTCTTCTTCAGCATGCGCTGAAACCCCAGGTCATCGGCGCTGGTGTTGCCGTTGAGCTCCGCAGTGGTGACGTGGCCCTTCTCGATGCGCAGCGTGTTCAGCGCATCGAGGCCGTAGGGCCGAATCCCGTAGCGCGCGCCTGCTGCAAGCACCGCCTCCCACACCGTGCGCGCCGCGCGCGCCGGCACCGCGAGCTCGTAGGCGAGCTCACCGGAGAACGAGATGCGGAACAGCCGACCCGCAATGCCGGCGATCTTCGCCTCGGCGACGGCCATGAAAGGGAAAGCGGCGTTCGAGACGTCGAGCCCGGAGACGACCGCGGCCACGACCTCGCGGGCGCGCGGGCCCGCGACTGCGAACTGTGCCCACTGGTCGCAGACGTCGGTGAGTACGACGTCGAGGTCGCGGCACGCCGACTGCAGATGAAACTCGAGGTGCTCGAGCGCGGCGGCGCTGTTGGCGGTGGTGGTGGTGACGAGGAAATGCGCGGAGCTCAGGCGCGAAGTGGTGCCGTCGTCGAACAGCATGCCGTCCTCGCGCAGCATGATGCCGTAACGGGCGCGGCCGACCGCGAGGGTGGAGAAGGTGTTGGCGTAGACGAAGTCGAGGAAGCGCGCGGCGTCCTGCCCCTGCACGTCGATCTTGCCGAGCGTCGAGACGTCGGTGATGCCCGCCGAGAGGCGCACGGCGCGCGCCTCCTCGAGCACCGGTGCCCAGCCGGCAGTGCGCGAGTAGACCAGCGGACGGAGCCACAGGCCGTTGTTGACGAAGGTCGCGCCGGCCGCGGCGTGCCAGTCGTGCAGCGGCAGACGGCGCTTCGGCTTGTAGTGCCCGCGTACCTCGCCCCCGGCAAGCGCTGCGAAAGGAACGGGCTCGGCGAACGGACGGGGTTTCACCTGGCCCACCTCGGCGAGCGGCTTGCCGAGCGCCGCGGCCAGCACTGCGCCCGCCACCAGCCCCCCGATGCGGCCCTGATCGGTCGCCATCGAGCAGGTCGTGAAGCGTTTCATGTGCTCGATGTGCTCGTAGCCCTCGCGGCAGGCGAGGCGCACGTCCGCGGCGGTCACGTCATTCTGCAGGTCGACGAAGGCCTTTCCCGGCGCACGCACTTCCCAAAGTGGCGCCAACGGCGCGGCATTTCGGTCGGGCGGCAGGCCGGGACCTGCGGGGAGCGGCGGCCCGGTGCAGCCGAGCTCCGCGGCGAGTGTGCGCCCCACCCGTGCGCCGTTTTCGGCAGCCGCCGCCAGGCCGCAGATGCCATGCGCGGCCCCGGCGCTGCGCCCGGCTGCGGGTGGTGGCTCCGCGGTGAAGGCGGCGATGCCCTCCTGCCATTCGAGCTGTCCGCCGAGCTGACTGCTGAGCGAGGTTGCCGGCGTATAGCCGCCGGACATGAGGACACAGTCCGCGTCGATGATGCGATCTGCCGCGTCTGCGGCAACGGCCTGCACGCCGCGCACGCCGCGCCTGCCGAGGACTCGGGTCACCACGGCGCCAGCGAGCACCTCGATGCCCGCCGCCTGCGCGCGGGCCGCCGCCGGGCCGATCGGACGCGGGTCGATCACCGCGGCCGGCCGCACTCCGGCCTCCGCCAGCGCGAACACCGTTTCGTAGGCTTCGTCGTTGTTGACGAAGAACACCGGCCGCAGACCCGGCGCGACTCCGTAGCAGCGCAGAAACCTGAGCGCGGCACCGGCCAGCATGACACCGGGTACGTCATTGCCCGGGAAGGCGATCAGGCGCTCGAGCGCCCCGCACGCAATGAGCACGCGCCGGGCGCGAATGATCCGCAGCCGCTCGCGCAGGCCGCCGAAGCGCGCGCGCTCCTCCGGGGCGAGCGTCTCGAGGGCTCCGAACACGCCGTGCCCGTAGGCGCCGAGCACCGTGGTGCGCGCGAGGCAGCGCACCGCCGGCAGCGCCGCGAGCCGCCGGCAGGTCTCGCCCCGCCAGGCGCTCCAGCGCGGATCGAGGAGCGTTCCCCCTCCCAGCACCACGTCCTGCTCGGTCAGCAGCACGCGCAGCCCGGCGGCACCCAACACTTCGGCGGCGGCGAGGCCGGCGCTGCCTGCGCCCACCACGAGCACGTCCGCGTGATCGTGC
This sequence comes from Steroidobacteraceae bacterium, assembly GCA_035625955.1. GTDB lineage: Bacteria > Pseudomonadota > Gammaproteobacteria > Steroidobacterales > Steroidobacteraceae > 13-2-20CM-66-19. The sequence goes on from DASPOP010000429.1 coordinate 5,533, forward strand.
ACGATCTCAGCCGGCCCGGCGTGGTCGGCGACGACAGCCTCGAGCCTGCCCAGGCCCGCGGCGCGGCGGATGAGCGGCTCGTAGACGCGTTCCCATGCCCAGCCGGGCGCCATGAAGGTCTTGTAGTAGAAGCCCGCCGGCAGGAAGCGGCCGAGGAGATCGTTGACGGAGAGCAGGTCGAGCTTGAGCGACGGCCAGCGATTCTGGCTCACGGCCACGAGGCCCTCGCGCAGATCGAGCGTGGTCGCGAGCTTATTGGGCTCACGCCCGGCCGCGCCGATGACATCGACGAGCGCGCAGGGCTCTTCGCTCCCAGAAGTCACGATGCCGCGCGGCCGGTGATACTTGAAGCTGCGGCCGACGAGCTGCCGACCGTTCGCGAGCAGGGCGGAGGCGAGGGTGTCGCCGGCGAGTCCCTCGAGCGCCGCGCCGTCGAACCGGAAGCCGATGCGCCGCGTGGCGTCGGTGAGCAGTCCCTGCCCGATTCGCGCCGGGCCCCGCATCAGGGCGCGCGCTCCGCGGGCGGCTGCTCCGCGGGCGCTCCGACCCAGCGGATCTCATGACTCAGAGTGTGGCGCTCGACCTTGAGGAGCCGGCGGCAGCCGCCGACGTGCAGCCACCACTCGAGATGCCAGCCGAGCGGGTTCGCCCGCCCGTATACGTAGCCGGTGAACTCCTCGAGCGGCGCTTCCGCCGCCGGGCGCGAGCGCGTGGCATCGCCGCGGTAACGAAACTCGACTTCGTCGCGTGTGCCGCACCAGGGACAGGGGATTCGCAGCATGGCCGCGCGTCAGTGCAGGTAAGGGTACGGCCCGACGCCGCGCTCATCGACCGTGCGGCCGGCGGCGAAGCGCCCGAGATCGAGGTGCGCTGCGACCGGGTGCGGTGTGCCGTGCGCAATCAGGTGCGCGGTGGTGAAGCCCCCGGCGGGAATCGCCTTGAAGCCCCCATAGCACCAGCCGCCGTTCAGAACCAGGCCCGCGAGCGGCGTCTTCGAGATGATCGGCGAGCCGTCCATGCTCATGTCCATGACGCCGCCCCACTGCCTGAGCACCTTCACGCGCGCCAGCGCCGGCAGCAACGTGACGGCGGCGGCGGTCACTTCTTCGACCATCGGCAGCGTGCCGCGCTGGCCGTAGGTGTTGTAACCGTCGATCGCCCCGCCGAACACCAGCCCGCCCTTGTCGGACTGACTGATATAGAAGTGTCCGGCGCCGTAGGTCAGCACCACATCGAGCACGGGCTTCAGGCTCTCGGTGACGAAGGCCTGCAGCACGTGCGTCTCGATCGGGAGCGTGAGTCCCGCCATGCGCGCGAGCTCGGAGGAATGCCCGGCGACCGCGAGGCAGACGACGTCCGCGCCGATGAAGCCGCGTGCGGTCTCGACGCCGGTCACGCGCCCGCCCGCGTGGCGGATCCCGGTCACCGCGCAATGCTCGACGATGTCGGCTCCCGCCTCGGAGGCGCCGCGGGCGTAGCCCCAGGCGACCGCATCGTGCCGCACCGTGCCGCCGCGCGGCTGCAGGAAGCCGCCCAGCACCGGGTAGCGGCCGTTGTCGAGATCGACGATCGGCACCAGCGCCTTCACCGCCTCGGGCGAGAGAGCCTCGGCATCCACACCCTCGAGGCGCATCAGGTTGGCGCGGCGCGTGAACAGGTCGCGCTGCGCCTCAGTGTGAAAGAGGTTGAGGGTGCCGCGCTGGCTCACCATGGCGTTGAAGTTGAGCGTGCGCTCGAGACTCTCCCACAGCTTGAGCGAGAACTCGTAGAAGCGCACGTTGGCAGGCTGGAAGTAGTTGGAGCGGATGATGGTGGTGTTGCGGGCGACGTTGCCGAGGCCGAGCGGGCCGCGCTCGAGGACCGCCACGTCCGTGATGCCGTGCACGGTCGCGAGATAGTAAGCGGTTGCGAGCCCGTGGCCGCCGCCGCCGACCACCACGACGCGGTAGTGCGGCCGCGGGACCGCCTTGCTCCAGGCGCGCGACCAGCCGCGTTGCCCCGTGAGGCCCTCGCGCAGCAGCCGCCACAGCGAATAGCGGCCGCTCGAGCTCCGCTCGGGAGGGGTGGCGGGAGCGGAAGATCGCGGCGCGGACGGCATCGGTGGCCGCATCATAAGCGGTGCGGCCCTTGACGCGCACGGAGACAACCGACAACGTGTGTGCGTGGGGCGCCTCAAGTCGCTGTGCGTGGCCGTGGTTCTCTCGCTCAGCGTGGCGGGCCCCGCGCCGGCCGCCGTCGTCGTCTCATCCAAGCTCTCGAGCGAGTCGGCGATGATCGGCGAGATGATCCGTCTGCTGCTCAACGCACACGGTGTGCCGACCGTCGACCGGATGACGCTCGGCGCGACGCCCGTGGTGCGCAAGGCGCTGCTCTCGGGCGAAATCGATCTCTACGTCGAGTACACCGGCAACGCCGGCTTCTTCTTCAATGACCCGGGCAATCCCGCCTGGAAGGACCTGCACAGCGGCTACGAGCTCGGTGCGCGGCTCGACTACGCCGCAAACCACATCGTCTGGCTGACGCCTGCCGCGGCCAGCAACGCCTGGGCGCTCGCCGTACGGCGCGACGTCGCCGATGCCAATCATCTGACGACGATGAGTGACTTCGCGCGCTGGGTCGCAGGCGGCGGTCAGGTGATGCTGGCGTGTTCCGCGGAATTCGCCAATGCCGGGACGCTGCGCTCGCTCGAGCGTTCCTACGGCTTCACCTTGAAATCCGAGCAGATGATCGTGCTCGCGGGTGGGGAGACCTCCGCCACCATCACGGCCGCCGCTGCCCGCACCAACGGCATCAATACCGCCATGGTCTATGGCACCGACGGCGGCATCGTCGCGGCGCACCTGGCCGTCCTCGAGGACGACCGGCACGACCAGCCGGTGTATGCGCCGGTGCCGACCATGCGCGAGGCGGCACTCAGGGAGTATCCGCAGGTCGCCGCGATCGTGAAGCCGCTGATGGAGAGCTTCAGCAGCGAGACGCTGCAGCGCCTGAACGCCCGCGTGCAGGTGAACGGCGAATCGGCCGAGTCGGTGGCGGAGGACTACCTGCGCGAACGGGGTTTTCTCAAGTGAGCAGCGCCGCGCTGCGCGCCGGGCGCGTGAGCGGCGCCGGACTCGCGCGCATCGATCCGCTCGGGGCGGTATTGGCCGCGGCGGGAGCCGCCGCACTCGCCTTCATGCCCTTCGTGCTCTTCAAGTCGAACCGCATCCTGCCGGGCGACCCGCGCAGCCTCGTGCAGGTGCTGCCGGCCTGGGAGGCGCTCGGCTGCACGGCCGTGCTCGCCGCCGCCGCAGTCGTCGCGTTGTGGGTTGCGAACGCGCGCCTGCGGCTCGTAGTGGCGATCCTCGGCGTGGTCGCCGTAGCGCTCGCCGCCGCCGCGGCCGGCGATGCGCTCACCCCCGCGGGCGACAAGATCGTGCGGATCGCTCCGGGCGGGGCCTTCTGGGTGCTGCTCGTGTGCTTCGGGCTGCTCGCGACCGATGCGACGACGCGCCTCAAGCCGGGGCCTGCGCTGCGGGTGCTGTTTCTCGCCGGCTCGCTCGGCGCGGTCTGGCTCGCGCTCGCGCACGGCACCTTCGACCATCTCTCGGTGATGCGCGAGTACGCGGTCAACTCCGTGCGCTTTGCGCACGAGGCGCGCCAGCACCTGAAGCTCGCCTTCGGCTCGCTCGCCGCCGCGGCGGTGGTCGGGCTGCCGCTCGGCGTGTTCTGTCACCGCTCACCAAGGCTGCGGCCCGGGATCCTCGCGACCCTCAACGTCATCGAGACCATACCGGCGATCGCGCTGTTCGGAATCCTCATGGCGCCGCTCGGCGCGCTGGCGGCCGCAGTGCCGCTGGCCGACCGGCTCGGTATCCGCGGCATCGGCGCAGCCCCGGCGGTGGTGGCGCTGTTCCTCTATTCGCTGCTGCCGATCGTCGCCAACACGGTGGCGGGTCTGAAGCGCGTTTCGCGCGCCGCGGTGGAAGCGGCGCACGGCATGGGCATGACGGACTGGCAGGTACTGACGAAGGTCGAGCTCATTCTGGCGCTGCCGGTCATTCTCACCGGCGTCCGCGTCGTGCTGGTGCAGAACATCGGCATGGTGACGGTGGCGGC
>DASPOP010000430.1:0-12006 GCA_035625955.1 Steroidobacteraceae bacterium
GTCGCCGAGGCCACATCTATATAGAGAGTGCCGTCCGCGTCGATCGCGAACGGGTGCATCGGGTGATCGCCGCTGAGCGGCAGGCCTGACACCACGACCCTGGGTGGTCCGTGCGGCACGATCGAGCCGGCGGTGAGCGCATAGCGCACGATCCGGTCGGCTTCCTCCGCGTACAGAGCGCCCTTGTAGACCGCAATACCCGTGCCACCCTTCGCGCCCTGCGCGGCGGTCGGGCCGAAGCGCTCGATGACATTGGCCTTGCCGCCACCGGTGGTGTCCTGGAGCGCGAGCAGAAATCCGCCTGCGGGCACGGGCCCGAAGTCGTAATAGCTCCCGCTCCAGGTGTTGACGTAGACCACCCCGTTCGCCGCCACCGCGAGGTGGCGCGCGTGTCCGAGTCTCCTCGCAAACACCGTCGCGCAGAACCCGGGGGGAAGCTGCAGCCCCGCCTGGGAGCAGGCCGGAGCCGACGGCGCCGCGGATGCTGCCGCGGCCTCGAGCGGCGCTGATGCAGCCGCCGCCAGCAGTACACCGGCCAGAAAAGAAGCCCGGCGGAGTGACTCGGTGCAACGCACGGCTCTACCCCGGTCCTCAGGTCATGGGCCGTCCGGCACTTCGTGCAGGTCCCAGCCACGGTCGCCGGCGGCACGCCGCGCACGCTCCGAAAGCGTCCCGGCGATCCACAGCTCGCGCATCGCTCCCGCCGGAGTTGCCGGGAGCGCCGTGCGCAGCTGCTCGTCCAGCCGCGACACATCCTGGGTCCAGTAGACCGCCTCGAAGGCGCCACACACCAGGATGCTGCCGTCGGCCCGCAGCGCCGCCGGCAGCCGCACACCGGGCACGATCGATGCGACAGCACGGCCCGCGTGCGCTCTGGCCAGCAGTCCCGCGCTGCGCAGGTAGACCTGAACCTCCTCGTCCGAGGTCAGCCCGATCGCGTGGCGAAACAGCTCGCCGCGCTGCGCCACGCCATCCAGCGCCTGCGCAGCCGAGAGCAGCAGCAGCTGGCGGGTGGGGCTGAGGAGCGGCGCGTCCAGGAAACTCTCGATCTCGGCCGTGCTCAGTCCGAAGTCGGCGAGCGCCTTGCGGGTACGCTGGCGAATCACCGCCGGATCTTCGTTGTAGATCGCATCGACCGCGCGCTGCGCGATGCCGATGCCGGGAATCCCCGGCAGGCCCACGAATTTCATCCCGAAGCCCGCGCCGGCGGCGATCCGGGCGTCTCTCCTGATCGTGTCGCGCAGCAGCTTGTTGTCCGTATAGGGGTCGACGCCGAGCTTCCTGTAGTAGTCGCGCTCGGCGGCGGTGATACCGAGATAGCGCTCCGCGTAGCTCCTGGCGGCCTTTTCGCCTTTGGCGGCGGTGCTCTGAGCGTTGCCCGTGCCGCCCTGGCTGCCCGACGAGCTGACGTCGCTCCTTGCATCCGCGGCGGCCTCCTGGCCACGCGCCCGATAGCCGCCGAAGAGATGCGCAATGCCCCTGGGAATTCCGGTAACGGTCTGCACCGGGTGCGTCACGACGCCGGTCGCCGTCTTCACCTCGGATTCGACCCCCTGCGCCATGCCCCCGGCGGCGATCTGCACGTCGGAGATCCTGGAAAGCTCGGTGAGCGCCGCCACTTCCTGGATGCGAACCGCGAGTGCCGCCCGCCCATAGGCATCGAACCTGCCGAAGCGGCTGTCGAGCACGAAGTGATTCATGAGGCCATCGCCGTGCACCGGATCGACGACGTGGAAGTTCGTGCCCGAGACCATCGCCGGCGGCAGCAGTTCCGCAGGCGCGCGCTCCGGCACCGTCTCGAAATCATCGCTGGCGGCCGCGCCCGGCAGGCACGCGCAGGCCGCGCCGAGCGACAACCGGGCGAGCAGCGGCACGAGCCGCCGCAGACTTTGCCGACGTGTGACTCTGTTATTTTTATTCATGCAGCTGTCGATCTTAACCGGATGCACCACTGCCGTGCCGCTTTTGCGGCGCCTGCCCCGGGATCGGGCGCAGTCGGTGCTGCGTGCCTCTCCCATAAAGGGGATGCGCGGCCCGCGCAGTGGCATGTTTCATGCACTCTCGTCGGTCGCATGAGAAGGGAGTGGAGCCGCTCGTGAACGGGAACATCACCAGACACTATCTCGTGGCGTCGGATTTCGATCAGACGCTGAGCTTCAACGACTCGGGGCTGGTATTGAGCGGCCTGCTCGGCATCGAGGGATATGAAGAGCGCGTCAGGGGACTCGCGCGCACCAACCTCGTCCAGCAGGGCGGCGAGCTCGCTTATCTCATGCGCCACGACCCCGAGTTCCGCGGCGTGCGGCAGGAGCAGCTGGTCGAGGCCGGCAAGCGCGTGCGCCTCAAGGGCGCGATCCCCGCGCTGGTGCGCTTTCTCGAGCAGGGTCTGCCCGGCCTCAGGTTCTCCTTCTTCGTGATCTCGGCGGCACCGCGCGAGATCGTGGTCTCGGCACTCGGTGGCATCGTCTCCCCCGCTCACATCTACGGCACCGAGCTCGATTACGACGAAACCACGGGGGAGGTGCGCGCAATCCGCCGCGTGCCCGCCGGCTACGGCAAGGTGGCGGTGATCGAGGAGCTCGAACGGCGGCTCGAGGTGCCCGCCGATCGTGTCATCTACGTCGGCGACGGCAGCTCGGATGTGCACGTGATGCTGCACGTCAACAATCACGACGGCTTCACCATCGCGGTCTCGGACAACCGCCAGCTGGCGCGCATCGCGCGCAGCACCGTGCTGAGCGACAACGCCTTCAGCATCATGGTGCCGATCCTCGACCAGATCCTCGACTGGCGCCCCGGCGAGATACGCGCGCTCCTCGAGCGGAACGGACTGACGCTGCAGGCGTGGGAAAAGGCGCGCACCGATCACGTGCGGATCGACGACCGCCGGCAACGCGCGGCGGGGAGCGACTCAGGCTCGCGCTAGGATTCGCGCGGCGGAACGCGCCGCAGGCGCAGTGCCGCGCCGCTGCGGATCCTGAGCGAAGGCGAGCGGCGCGCGCCGCGGGACATGCGGCGTTCCTCCATCTCGATGCCGATGACTCCCGGAACCGCCCGCAGCGAAGGCAGATCCTCGAGCGCGGCCGAGCCCACGAGGACACCCAGGTCGGATCGCGTCGAGGTATGACCGAATCCGAGTGCACGACAGAGGGTGGCGACCTCATAGAGACGGTCGCGTGCTTCCCCGCCAACCGCAATCGCCACGTTGATCCGGGTCATGGCGCACTCCCGTTTTTCGGCCGATCCTAACTCAGCCGGCCGCGGCCGGACATTAAGAAAACTCTGTCGCCAGCAGCCGACGGACCGTAGCGTTCTTGGTGCGGTGCGCCGTGCGCCAGCCCGGCTGTGAATTGCGCCGCAGTCATGGGAACATCAAACCCAAGGAGAGCACACCATGGACAGCATCAAGCCGTTATTCACCGCGGTCGGCTCGGTCACCGGCGGCCGCAATGGTCATGGCGAAGCCGAGGATCACTCGGTTTCGGTCAATCTCTCGGTTCCCAAGGCGATGGGCGGCCCGGGCCGACCCAACACGACGACACCCGAGCATCTGTTCGCGGTCGGCTACGCCGCCTGCTTCGGCGGCGCCCTCGACTATGTGGCGGTGCAGAAGAAGAAGAACGCCAAGGGCGCAACCGTCACCTGCAGCGTCTCGATCGGACCGCGCGACGCCGGCGGATTCGGCCTCGCGGTGAAGCTGCACGTCAGGGACGCGACGCTGCCGCAGGCGGAGCTCGAGGCTTTCGCCCGCGAAGCGCACGAGAAGATCTGTCCCTACTCGCACGCGACCCGGAACAATGTCCCGGTGGAGCTCAGCGTCGAGGGCGCGTAGAGCGTCGCGCTCTGGTGCGTCTGGCGGCTCCAGCCGCTGACGTCGTCTCCTCAGGGCTCTATGGTCGTCACCTCAAACGCCGCCCACAGCGCCGGGTCCGCGGAAGGTGCACGCGCCACGACCGATCGCATGGCCGCGCCGAGGGCCCCGGGAGGGCTCATCGAGCCGTGCAGCAGATGTCGATACAACTCCGTCATCAGCTCAGCGCCGGTCTCGTCGGAGACCGGCCAGAGAGATGCCACCACCGCGCGCGCACCTCGTGCAAGGACGGTGGAACCGATGCCCACGAGGCCCTCGCTCGGCACCTCCTTTCCCAGTGCCGTCTCGCAAGCGCTGAACACGGCAACATCCGCAGTCAGAGTCCGAGTGGAGAGGTCCGCAACGCGCACCGCGCCGTCCACGAAGCGGCCATGGGCGTCGAACGAGCCCAGCATCAGCGCCGACAGTTCGGGTACCTGAGCGTCCACCGTGCCGTGGGTCGCGATGTGGATGAAGCGATACCTGGACCAGTCGAGAGACAGCAGCCGCCCGCGCGTCGCGTCCAGGCCTGCCAACTCATCGACCTCGGCCGGCGGAAACTGTGCGGCAATCGCCGCCGCTTCACGCGCCGTGAACGGCAGGCGGCGAAGATCAGGCCGCGCTGCATCCGGCGTGCCTCGTGCGGCGATCGGCGCGCTCTCCGTGACGGTCCTCACCGCCGCGAGCCGCGGATCGTCCGCCTGGTACACCGGATCGGCGACCAGCAGCAAGGTGCGGCGGTCAGGCGCTGCCGGGCGACTCGGCCGCGTATCGAGCATCCAGGCGGCGGGCACGAGCGCGATGTCATGTTGCATCACGACGTATGCGGGTGCCTTGCCTGCCGCAGGACTCAACGCCGCAAAGGGAACATAGTCGAGCGCCCCGTCGGGAATGATGAGCCACAGGCGCACGTCCTTGAGCCACGGCTCGAGCGGCTCGAGCATCATCTGGTAAAGCACCGCGCCGTTCTGCAGGCGAGCCTCGAGCGGCACATCGACGAGCCGCGTCAGTGAGCGATAAAACGCCATGGCGCGGCCGGTGATCGCCGCCGGAGCTGTCAGCCGCCTCCAGTGAATGGCCTTGGGCAGCACCACCCAGGCGTAGGCTGACTCGGCGCCGAGCCAGTAGGACACCAGCGCGGTGCCGGCCGAAGGGCGCGGCGGACTTGCCGCGCTGCTGGCCGCGCGCTTTCCCCCGACCGGCACATTGGCGCGGGCCGCGATGCGCGCGTTGACAGTATCGACCTGCCGCTCGAGCTCGGCGATGGCGGTCAACATATGCCTGGCGCGCCCGTCGGCGGAACCGGCATCCGCCCGGCGGTCTTCGAGCGCGTAGCGGCGTCCGGCCAGGTCCTCGTAGAGCTCTTCCCGCCGGCGGAGCTCGGACGCAAGCGCCCGGCGGATGGCCGGCGAATATTGCTGAGCCGCGACGTCGGCCAGCGTGCGCGCTCGCGAGGCGTCCGCGGTCGTGAACGCCGCAGCGGCCAGCGTGTCGGCTTCCGCCTCGCGGCCCCCGGCGGATGCGGCCTCGTAGCGCGCCCGCAGCAGCTCGATCTTGAGGTCGTACGCCGAGCGCAGCGGCGCCTCGAGCCCGGAGCGCAAGCTCGGATCAGCCGACTGGAAGCGGACTGCGTCGGCTTGCCGGAGCGCCTCATCGACCGCCGTGAGCGCGGCGCGCGGCTCGCCCGCCAGGCGCAACGTCCGCGCCAGCTCGAGGCTCGCCGTGAACTCCTGCGAGACGCTGCCCAGGCCCCGCAGTCGCGGACGCGCCGCGGACAGATCGTCGCGGGCCGCGCGCAGCTGACCCATCTGCCGCAGCAGCACCCCGCGCTGTAGCAGCGCCTCCGCCTGAATGAGCGGATCCGGCCCGGCCGCGCCCATGATCACCTGATCGAGCTGCGATCTGGCGTCGTCGGGGTGACCCGAGGCCGCCGTGTGCACCGCGAGCTGAATGTGGATGCGCTGGATATAGGTCGGCTCGACCGCGAGGTTCAGTGCCTCGCGGTCGAAGGCCACAGCCTCCTCCACCCTGCCCTCGTCGGCATCGATGGTCGCCAGCGCCCGCAGCGTGTTCACCCGCCCGCGCCGGTCGAGCGCTGCCGTGCGGATCGCGAGCGAGCGCTCGAGAAACTGGCGCGCCCGTTCGCGGTCGCCCAGTGCGTAGTAGGTGACGCCGATTCCATAGAGACTCTGTGCCTCGTCGCGATGCCGCTGAGTACGCTGCGCGAAGGTCAGCGCCCGATCGAACAGCAGCAGTGATTCGTCGAAGCGGCCGAGCGCGTAGCTGAGGAGCGCCGTGTTATTGATCGCCGCGAGATAGGGGATCGGGTAAGGCTCCGGGCTGGTCTCACTCAGCGCGCGCTCGAACCACTGGCGCGCTTCGGGCACGCGCCCGAGCCCCCAGAGGCACAGCGCACGGTTACTCGAGGCCTGCGCCAGGTGCGGCGTGTCGTGCAGCTTCTCGAACAGCCCGCTCGCTGCCGCAGAAGCGGCGACACAGTCGTCGAAGCGGCTCTTGTAAGCATCGGCGACTGCGAGGTAGTTGAGCAGCAGGGCCGCGTCGTAGGTCTCTCCCCGCTGCAGGTGGAAGCGTCTCAGACGCTCGAGCGTCCTGCGGGCGCGCAGCAGCAGGTCAGCCGGTGGCGTCTCGTGGTTCGAACCGGTTGGACCGGCGGCCGTGCTCTTTCCGATCTCGATCCAGGCTGCCGCCTCCAGCTCTTCGGCCCGCGCCCGACGGTATGGATCACCGGACTTGAGGGTCTCGGCGGCGACGCTCGCCCAATCCGCGGCCTGCGTCCAGTCCGGCAGGTCGTAGTAATTGATTCCGGCGAGCGCGAGCTGTACCTGACCCCGGAGTTCGCGATCTCCGGGCGCCGTGAGCGAGCGCTCGGCCGCCGCATACTCGTCCAGGGCCCGAAGATAGGTATCGCGCGCACTGGCGCCGGGCGTGGTGGCGTGGCCCCTGGCGATGGCCTGCCCGGTGGCGTAGTCGCCATCCGCCTGGGCCAGCTCCTTCATGATTGCGAGGCAGTCGGGCCGCGCCTCGAGCGCCGCGAGGTCGTAAGCGCGAATCGTCGCGGTGCCGCGCGCGTTCGCGTGCTCCTTGCCTGTCACCCGCACGGTGAGCGAGCCCGAGTCCGGCGATGTCACGACCGCCCGCCGGGTTCCGGTGCGGCGCTCCGGGTGGTCGGAGCGCGCTAACACCTGGTTCTTCGAGTCGAGAACCTCGGCGAGCGCGTCATTTCCCCGTTCGTCGACCTGGAGGAGGTAGGCGCGGCCCGGGCGCAAGGCAACCTCGACCTGCGTGGGCTCCGTCCCGACGGTCCTCAGGAGCCTCGGGGCCCCTGCCGCAGCGCCGAGCGAGTGGGTGCACGAATTGTCCGCCGCCATGGCCGCCGCTGGGCACCGCAGCAACGCGAGTGTGACGAGAAGCCAGGGGGTACAGGAGCCCGACCCGGGGTGCGACTGCGGCCCGGCGCGGTTGCGGCTTATACTCGGCTCATGGTTGGTGTTGACGAGCAAGCAGCACCCGCGGCGGCGGCTACGAACCCGGACGCTCCGGCGCCCGTTGCAGATCCGGTTTCGTCTCTGTCGGCAGTCTATCGCGACTATCCCGGGCTGCGCGCGTTGATCTTGCGGCGCGTGCGCGATCCCGAGGTCGCGGCGGACATCCTTCAGGATGCCGCGGTGACGACGCTGGAGAAACTGCGCAGCGGTGAGATCGCGCACCCGGAAAATCTCGGCGGCTATCTCTATCGTGTCGCCATCAACCACCTGCGCAACCACCGGCGCAAGGATCGCACGGCGCTCTCGAGTCCCGAGCAGCTCGAGGAGCTGCGCGACGCGGTCGACGACCCTGACTGGGAGCGGGTCGGGCGTCCGCAGTGGGCGGCGGCCGCACGGCGCATGCTGGAGGAAATGCCGGCCGCGCGCGATCGGGAGCTGCTGGAGCGCTTCTATCTCAATGACGAGGAGAAGGACACGATCTGCCGGGAGCTCAATCTCTCGCAGGAGCACTTCAACCGGGTGATCTTCCGCGCCCGCAACCGCTTTCGGGACCTGCTCGAGCAGCGCGGGTTCGGCAGGAGCGACCTGCTGGGTGACACATGATCGACGTGGAACGCGACTTCGACCGCATGCGGGACTATGTGAGCGGCCGATTGGCGGACGCTGAGCGCCGCACATTCGAGGACCGCCTGGTACGCGATCCGGAGCTGGTGCGCGAGTTCGAGCGGACCCTGCGGCTGCGCGAGGGGCTCGAGCAGCTGAAGGACCAGGCGTACTTCGTCAAGTCCGCGCCGCGCACGGTGCGGCGCCGCCTGGCGTGGGTGCCGGCGCTCGCGGCCGCGGCGCTCGCCGCTGTCGCGATCATCCTGTGGGTGCAGCCGCAGAGCTCGTCCACGGGCGTGCTGCGCGCCTCGCCCGGCTCCGGCACTGCAACCGGCGTCGCCCCTGTCGTAAGCGCACGGTTCACCTTCGTCTCGATGCGCGGCAGCTCCTCCTACGATCTCGACCGCCCCGTGGCCGGGCTGATCGAGTTTCGCGCATCGCCGGGCGGCCGCACGGCCGACGCGCGCTGCCGCCTGACGCTCGAGCGGGTCGGGCAAGGCGGCGCGGCCGAGGCGGTGGGGGCACTCACCGATCTCGCCCCGGGCGCTGACGGCTACCTGCACGGCTACGCCGATGCGTCCCGCTTGAGGGCCGGCCGCTACCTGCTGCGCGTCGAGACAGCGGGCCAGACGGCCGAAATGCTCACTTTCCCGTTCGAGCTCCACGACCGCTAGAGGCGGGTCGCCTCGCCTGAAGCCGCCGCGTCTCAGGGGCGGGAAGATTTCCGTCATAAAGCGGTGAGATGGGTCGCCGCTTCGCGACAGATATCTCATGCGGCGGCAGCGGTTTCAACGGAAGCGCTTCCGGCGATGTAGCCGACGGATTGCACACATTCATCGCCACCGCCGCGCTTTTTCCCGGGCGCCCGCCTGAGGCGGGCGTCCGCATTGAGACGTAGCCGTTCCCCTCACGCCGGCGCGTCCCTGCGCAGTGCTCCCCCAAAGATGCGCTGGGGCAGCCGGCGCTTTTTCCGACCGAGCGAGCATCGCCCCAACGGCTGCCACCACGAGCGCCCTCGACGGATCGGCGGCGCTCGGGCAAGCTGTCACGCCCTCGTCGTACACCCGACAATGCAAGCGGCCGGGGAGCCTTCGTGAAGAAACTCGCCACTGTCTTCATGCTGTTGTTCGCTTCGGTGCTGCGCGCGCAGGGCACGCCGCCCGCCGTCGCGAGCCAGATCGCCTCGCTGCTCGACATCTACAAGGACATTCACGCGCATCCCGAGCTCTCGCATCATGAGGCGCGCACTGCGGCGATCCTCGCCAGGGGCCTGCGCGAAGCCGGTTACGCCGTCACCGAGCGCGTCGGCGTATACCCGGACGGCTCGCGCGCGTTCGGCGTCGTGGGCGTCCTCAAGAACGGTCCCGGGCAGACGCTGCTGATCCGCGGCGACATGGATGCGCTGCCGATCGTCGAGGAGACCGGCCTCCCCTACGCGAGTCACGTGATGACGAAGAACGCGAGCGGCCAGGACGTCGGCGTGATGCACGCCTGCGGCCATGACGTGCACACGACGGTGCTGCTCGGCACCGCGCGGGCGCTCGCCGGCACGCGTGCGGCGTGGCATGGCACGGTCATGATCATCGGGCAGCCGTCGGAGGAGACGATCGACGGCGCCAAGGCGATGCTGGCCGACCACCTTTACGAGCGCTTCGGCCGCCCCGACATGATCATCGGACTCCACGACACGAACCAGCTGGCTGCCGGAACGGTGGGGATCATCCCCGGGCCCGCGTCGGCGAGCTCGACCTCCGTCGACGTCGTGATCAGAGGAATCGGCGGCCACGGCTCCGCACCGCAGGTCGGCCGCGATCCCATCACGCTCGCCGCCTACTACATCACGCAGATCCAGACCATCGTGAGCCGCGAGGAGGATCCGCTGGATCCCACGGTCGTCACGGTCGGCAGCATCCACGGCGGCACCAAGCGCAACATCATTCCCGATGAGGTGAAGCTGGAGCTGACGACGCGCTCTTACTCCGACAAGGGCCGCCAGATCGTCATCGACGGACTGAGGCAGATCGCCGCCGGGATCACGACTGCGGCGAATCTGCCCCCGGAGAAAGCCGCCACGGTGTCGGTGCTCGAGAACGAATCGACTCCGGTGCAGTACAACGATCCGGCGATGACCGCTGAGGTGCGTGAGCTCCTCGTCAAGGCGCTGGGCGAAGCGCAGGTCAAGGGTGCCGAGAAGCTCATGGGAAGCGAGGATGTCGGCGTCTTCGGCATGAGCGCGGATCTGAAGCGCAATGAGATTCCGGTGGTGTACTTCCGCCTGGGCGCCATGGATCCGGAGAAATTCGCGGCCGCGACGGCCGCGGGCAAGCGCCTGCCGGGCACGCACACCAGCCACTTCGAGCCGCTGCCGAAGCCGACGCTCGAGACCGGGGTCACGGCGATGACCGCGGTAGCGACCGGGCTGCTGCGGTAAGCGCGAGCCCGCCGCGCAGCTCGCGGCGCGCGCGGAAAAAACCGCGCCGGAGCTCAAGCGGACGTGCGGCGCCCGAACCAGCGGTTCACGCGTGCGCAGTAGTCCTCGTACTGCCTGCCGAAGCGCGCACGCAGCACCTGCTCCTCGGGGAGAATCTGCACGCGCTCGATGAGCGGCACGAAGAGCACGGGGCCGGCGAACGGCGTGAGCGTGCCGAGCCTCGTGGCCCAACCGAGCAGCACGATCGTCAGCCCGAGATACATCGGGTTGCGCGTCCAGGCGTAGATTCCGCCGGTCACGAGCGCGCTCGTCTGCTCGGGCTGGTGAGGATTCACCGTGGTGCCGGCGCGGCCGAACTGGCTGATCGCCGCAAACGGCGCGATGAACGCCAGCACCATCACGCACCAGCCGAGGCGATTCCACGGCGCAGATATGAGCGTTACGAGCGGCAAACGGCGATTGAGCTCCCACATCGCCAGGCCGACGATGAGCATCCAGACGGGCGGCGGGATGAGCGAAGGCCGCACTGGCGTGCCTCAGGCGCCCGGCCGCATCGGAGTGGCGGCCATCTCACCGACGACCGTCGTCCAGGGACGCACCGACCATCGCCGCACGAGTCCTGCCCTGACGTACGGATCGGTCGCGGCAAAGGCGCGGGCGGTCCGATCATTCTCGCCCTGGAAGAACAGCACCGCGCTGTCGACAGGGTCCGCCAGAGCTCCGGCAAGCACGAGCTCGCCGCGATGATGCGCTTCCCAGGCGAGACGCAGATGCTCGGAGCGATGCAGCGGCCGGCGCTGGAGATAGTCCGGCACAAACTCATACGTCAGCAGAAAATGCATGGACCGACTCCACAGCCGCGTGCCGGCCAGTCATCCCGGCTCAAGAATAGCCGCTCGCCCGGGACGAGCGCACGCTCAGGTTGGCGTCGCCAGATAAGGAAATGCCGGCTGAGGGACTCGGGGGGGACCGAATATCAGCCGGCCAGGAGAGCCGCCGCGTCAGGAGTTAAGCGCGGCGGCCGCAACGGTTGTAGGGATCGCCGGCGGGGCCAGCGAGCTCGAGCTCGCCGTCGATCGCGAGACTGGGCACATCGAGCGTGTTCATGAGCTCGGCGACCGTCTTGGTTGCCAACACGCCGGTCGACACCGCCCAGTCCCAACGCGCGTTGCCGCGCACGTCGTGGATCACCCGGCCGCCGGGAGCGCGCACCATGGGCTGCTCGCCGACTTCGCATACCCTGAGTGTCTCGATCTGGTTCGTCTTCATGAGCGCATCTTCCGCAGGTTAGTAACGCAACTGTCGTATCGTCCTACGTGCAGTCATATCGGTCGCAGCGTGGCGACATTGAAGCGCATGCAGCAAAACTGCGAGCAGCATCGCAGCGGCGCGGGGTACGACAGAAGTGCGCAAATCTTTAGCGCGCGTGCCGGCGGCAACCGCTTGCCCGTGAGGCGGCAGACTCTTGCCGCGCGCGCGGCAAGCCCTGGCCCGCGAGGTGTATTCACAAAGGGGACGGGAACCAGTAAAACCACCAACCTGGATCATCCGGGGGAGCCTCGCTGCGAATGGCCGCTGATGTGGACACGTTCATGGCCACGATGGTCGCACCCATG
>DASPOP010000431.1:0-3253 GCA_035625955.1 Steroidobacteraceae bacterium
CAACACCCGCGGCACCTTCGTGCTGGCGGGCCCGAAATCGCGCGAGGTGCTCGCTCAGCTCACCGATACGCCGCTCGACAACAACTCCTTCCCGTGGCTGACGGCGCAGGTGATCGAGGCTGCGCTGGCGGTCGATGTGTATGCGCTGCGCGTCAACTTCGTCGGCGCCCTGGGGTGGGAGCTGCACTTCCCCATCGAGTACGCGCACGGCCTGTTCGACGCGCTGTTCGAGGCCGGCAAGCACCACGGAATCGGCATGGTCGGCATGCGAGCCATGGAGTCGCTGCGCATGGAGAAGTCCTACCGCATGTGGGGCAGCGACCTGACGCCGGATTACACGCCGCTGGAGGCGAGCCTCGATCGCTTCGTGCGCATGGGTAAGGGTCCCTTCATCGGGCGCGAGGCGCTCGAGAAGCAGCTCGAGGCTGGCGTTCCCAACCGCTTCGTCACGCTCGAAGTGCACGGCGTCACCGACGCCGACCCCTCGGGCAACGAGCCGCTCTTCGATGCGGGCGGCCGCATGGTCGGCCGGGCGACGTCCGGCTACTACGGCCACTGCCTGAAAAAGAGCCTCGCGATCGGCTATCTGCGCAGCGCACTCGCCGAGCCCGGCACGCGCCTCACCATCGAGATCCTCGGCGAGCGGCGCCAGGCGACGGTGCTGCGCGAGTCGCCCTACGACCCCGAGAATCTCGAGCTGCGCGCGTAAGAACGGTCAAAAGCCCCTGAGCAGGAAGTCGAGGGCGGCTGATATGACGCGCTGCTGATCGGCCAGAGTGCCCACCGGCGGACCGAGCTCCTCTCGCAGGATGCCGGCGAGCTGCGGCGTCAGCAGCGCGTAGGGCTTTCCCTGGAAAGCGACCGCGGGAATCAGGTACCGCATCGGAAAGCCGGTCAGTTCCGCGGCCTTGGCAAGCGGGATGACCACGCGCGTGCCCAGCTCCTCGAACAAGTCCGCCTGAACGTCGACGAGGAAGGGGCACTGCTCGCTGCTCCCGGTGTTCTCGTTGCGATATACGGCGAACTGCGGCATTCACTCGTCCCATCGGCCCTCGAAGCATGTCCCGTGCGACGCGAGGTACTCGTTGTAAGTCCACACGGCGCGGGCGTTTTCCTCGCGCCACCGCCCGCGCCTCAAGCGCGCGAGCTCGCCGATCAAAGCTTGCTCGAGCAGCGCCGAGAGATTGACCCGAGCTTCCCGCGCGGCTCCGAGGATCTCGCCGCTCACGCTGAGGTTCACCGGTCGCTTCCGTACGGCCTGCATGGCCCCGAGGCTACCTTCCGCGAGGCTGGACATTCGAGCTGCCGTTATTTGTGCCTTTGCGCATTACTCATGCGCATTACTCATGCGCGCAGCGTGTGGGCACCGTTCATGCGCATTCCCCATGCGCATTCCCGATGCGCATTCCCGATGCGCACGGCTCATGCGCATCCGTCGCGGGCGAACCTCACCCGCACGCCCTGCCCCCATCCTGAACGCCGCCCGGATGGTGGCTCCGGGCTGCCCGGCTTTGGCTGGTGTCGCAATCAGACAAGAAAGGCGTAAAATCGGGCATGTGACCCTGCCCCGAAGCAAGTTCGCCTTCCTGACGCTGCCGCGCTATTCGATGATCGCGTTGTCGAACGCGGTCGAGCCGCTGCGCATGGCGAACATCCTCACCGGACAGCCGGTGTACGAGTGGTCGATCGTGAGTCTCGACGGCCAGCCCACTGCAGCGAGCAACGGGCTGCAGCTCTCCCCCACCGTCGCGCTCGAGCAGGCGGGCAGCGTCGACATCCTCTTCGTCTGCGGCGGGGTCGACGTCCAGGATGCGGTCTCTCACAAGGTAGTCGCGGCGTTGAAGCGCCTGGCCGAGCGGCGCGTGCCGCTGGGCGCGCTCTGCACCGGCGGTTACGCGCTCGCCAAGGCGGGGCTGCTGGATAAGTACCGCGCCACCATCCACTGGGAGAACCTCTCGGCGCTGCGCGAGGAATTCCCCCGCATTCACCTGAGCGATCAGTTGTTTACCATCGACCGCGACCGCTACACCTGCTCGGGCGGCGTCGCGCCCCTCGATCTGATGCTGCACCTGGTCGAGCAGAGGCTCGGAGCGCGCATCTCACAGCTGATCTCCGAGCAGTTCATCGTCGACCGCATCAGGAGCGACCGCGATCGCCAGTACATACCGCTGCGCGCCCAGCTCGGCGTGAGCCACGAGAGCCTCATCAAGGTCGCACAGCTCATGGAGGACAACATCGAGCGGCCGCTGTCGCTCGATGAGATCGCCGCGGCGACCGGACTCTCGCGCCGTCAGATCGAGCGGCTCTTCAAGCGCCACCTGAACTGCGTGCCCAAGCGCTACTACCTGCAGATGCGCCTGCGCCGCGCGCGCGAGCTGCTGCTGCAGACCTCGATGCCCATCATCGACATCACGACCGCCTGCGGCTTCCAGTCGCCGCCGCATTTCTCGCGCTGCTACCGCGCCCAGTTCGGCTGTCCGCCGAGCGCCGAGCGCATGAGCCGGCAGGGCAAGGTGCTCCCGGGTGGGCGGGGCGAGATCGCCCCGCTGTGAGACACGTCCGCCAGGCTCTTTGCCTTAACGCGCCAGCTGTCGCATGCGGGCATGTCCTGGTCGCCTGCCAGCACCTGCCGCTCCCGCCCCGCCCTTACCATCCTCACCAGAACCCGCGCGTCTAACCCGAAGTCGCGCATGGAGTTTTCCCCATGGCCGATACGCCCGAAGGCGAATTCAATCTACGCGATCTCAACGACCAGGAGCTCATCGAGCAGGTGCACGATGATCTCTACAACGGACTCAAGGCCGAGGTCGAGGAGGCCACGCGGATCTTCCTCGAGCGCGGTTGGAACGCCGAAAGAACCTTGAACGATGCCCTGGTCGAGGGCATGCGCATCGTCGGCATCGACTTCCGCGACGGCATCCTGTTCGTGCCCGAGGTGCTGCTCGCCGCCAACTCCATGAAGGGCGGGATGGAGATCCTGCGCCCGCTGCTCGCCGAGACCGGCGTGCCGCCGATCGGCAAGATCGTCATCGGCACGGTGAAGGGCGATATTCACGACATCGGCAAGAATCTCGTGTCGATGATGCTCGAGGGCGCGGGCTTCGAGGTGATCGACCTCGGCATCAACAACCCGGTGGAGAAGTACCTGGCGGCGCTCGAGCAGCACAAGCCGGACATTCTCGGCATGTCGGCGCTCCTCACGACCACCATGCCTTACATGAAGGTCGTCATCGACAAGATGAAGGAGACCGGC
>DASPOP010000432.1:0-2761 GCA_035625955.1 Steroidobacteraceae bacterium
AACAGCTCGCACACATCCTGTTGCGGCGCGGGATCGATCAGCAGGAAGTCCAGCATGATCGCCCGCGGACGCAGCACTTCGAGCTCGGCCAGCAACTGCGCATGGAACTCGACGGGAACCGGCCAGCGCGCACCTCGCAGCGCCAGGGCCGGCTCATCGACCATGACCACCAGCACGCGCGGCCGGGCGCCCTGCCCCTCGCCGGCAGCGGCGCGCGGATACAACCACGCCTCATTGCCGAACCAGGCGTACACCAGATCCTGCGAAAATCGCTTGCTCGGGCTGGCGGTTCCCAGGAGGTTGAAATTCAGGAAGAACAGTGCGACCGAAGCGAGCAGCAGACTCTGTAGAGCGGCACGCCGCAGGCTCGCCCGGGCAGCCGGCCCGCCTGCGACGGCCGGCCGGACCCCACCTCCCATTGACATGACTCGATGCTGTCGTATGCTGACGCAGCAAATCAAGGGGCGGTACGCTAATTAGAATTTCCGCCGGGGAAGTGCCCAACAAGACGCTCTGAGGCGCGGCCGCACCGGTCCGCCTCGAAACGCTGGAGTGTGTCTCATGAACGAGACTCGTCGTCCACGCCGTGCGCCCGCAACGCTCGTGGGGTCGCTCTGCCTTCTGCTCGGCGCAGCGGCGCTCGCCGACCCTCCGGCAACCGTGATCGACAGCCAGCGCATCATCCAGAGTCTCCAAACCACGCCCCACTCCAATACGCGCGGCCTGGTGGTCGCGGCGCGGCCGGCGGCGCAGGACACCCACAGGATTTCGCTCGACATCCGCTTCGCGAACGACAGCGACCGGCTGACGGGGGCCGCCAATGCGCAGCTCGCCGAGCTCGGCAGCGCGCTGACCTCTCCCGAGCTGGCCCAGACCCGTTTTCTGATCGCCGGCCACACCAGCGCCACGGGCGCCGCCGCACATAACCAGCGGCTGTCCGAGTCCCGCGCGCGCGCCGTGCGCAGCTACCTGATGGAGCACTTCCACATCGAGCCGCAGCGCCTCACCAGCGTCGGCTATGGCGCCGCGCACCCGTTGCCGGATTTCCCGCCGTCGGCACTCGAGCAGCGGCGGGTCGAGATCAGCACGCTGCCGGCAAGGTTCTGAGACGAGGTAGCCGATGAGGATTCGTGCTCTGGCCGTTGGGCTGTTCGCCGCTACGGCACTGCTGAACGTTGCCGGGAGCGGCGCTGCACCGCGGGCGCTGCTGATCGGAGTCGCCGACGTCCCGCACAACCCGTTGCCCGGGATCGACCTGGATCTCGACAACATGAAGAAAGTTGCCGAGATCCTGGGCTTTCATCCGGGCGATATCAAAGTCCTGATGAATCAGCAGGCAACCTACGCCAACGTCAGGCAAGCCCTCGGCACCTGGGTCAAGGATGGAGTGCAGCCGCAGGACCACGTGCTCATATATTTCAGCGGTCACGGCACGCTGGTGCCCGACCCCGCGCCCGGTAACGTCGGCGGCGTCGATGACGCCCTGGTGCTGCATGACGTGGAGCGCGCGACCGTCAAGGGACGCGCGACCCTCAGGAACGTGCTCATCGGCCACGAATTCGGCACGGCGCTCGCGTCGATTCCGAGCCGCAACGTACTGGTGCTGGTCGATGCCTGTCACAGCGGCACCGCGACGCGCAATATCCTGCTCGGCAACCAGCGGCTCGGCGTCGGCTCGGGCGTCCAGAAATTCTTTTCTTATGAGGGCATGCCGGCCGGCCACACGCGCGCCCTGAAGATGCACGCGGGAGATGAGAACTATGCGGCGCTGTCCGCCGCGCGCGACGACGAATTCGCCGTCGGCACCGAGCAGGGCGGGCTCTTCACCCTCGGTGTGGTGGAGGCGATCGAGGCGGCCTCGCGTGACGGCAAGCACCCAACCGTCGCCGACCTGCGCACGGCGGCGACCGCCTTCATCGCCACGCACACCGATGAGCAGTCCCGCCATCACCCGATGACCGATGGCAACGAGCAGCTGATCCGCGGCGAGCTGGCTCTCATCCCGCTGCGCGACGGACAGGGACCGACCTGGCAGTCGCTGGTGGCGCTGGCGGCCAAGGCGCAGCCGCTGACGCTCGGCACGGGGCACGAAGTGCGGCTCGGTCAGGAAATCACGCTCGAGGTGGCGGTGCCGCGGCCCGGTTACCTCAACGTCGTGACGGTCGACAGCCAGGATCGTGCCACGGTGCTCTATCCGAACAAGTTCGCCACCGCCAACGAGGTCAAGCCGGGTGCGTTCAAGTTTCCAACGGCCGAAATGAATTTCGTCGTGCGTGCCGCGGAGCCCGTCGGTCCGTCGCTGGTCGTGGCGTTCCTCACCGACAAGAGGGTGAATCTGCTCGAGCTGGGCATCGAGGGTCGCGACGCCGCGGGCCGCATGGAGCAGACCTTCACGGAGGTGTCCGCCCGGGCAACGCGCTCCCTGATCGTGGAAGCGCGGCAGAGCGGATTTGCGGCCGGCACGACCACGGTAACGGTAAAGCGGGCGGCAAACTGAGGCAGCGGACAACCAGGGGGCGATAGCGATGCGCGCAGCAGTGGCATTATCCGCGATGATCGCGGCGGCGGTGGTTGCGACCGGGGTCGCGAGCGCCTCGCCACACGGCGGCTTTGAGCTGCTCTCGGATCAGGAATATCGAAAGGAGCTCGATGCCCGCGCGCTGCCCGGCGCCACCCTCGTTCCGCGCGCAGCCGATCTCAACGCGCCGAGCATCACGGTGATGAGCCCCGACAGCAGCGCGCCCATTCAGCCGCCCGTGGA
>DASPOP010000433.1:0-2727 GCA_035625955.1 Steroidobacteraceae bacterium
AGACCTATCGTTACCTCGACGAGGAGGAGATCGCCGCGGGCGAGGCCGAGAAGAAGAAGGATACCGTGACCCATCGTCCGACTCCGCCGGCCGGGTGAGGGTGAAGCCATGCAGCACCTGAAACACCGCGCCGCGCTCCGCCCCCTCGCCGTGGCGCTGGTCTGTCTCGGCTACGTCCTGCTCGCCGCCTGCACCAGCGCCGACGACGAGCTCAACCGCTTCATCGAGCAGACCAAGCACGAGCCCGGCGGCCGCGTCGAGCCGCTGCCGGAGATCAAGCCCTACGAGACTTATGTATACGCGGACTCGGAGATGCGCTCGCCGTTCATGCCGAGCGCGCCGGGCGCCGGCGCCGGACTGGCCGGCGTGCGTCCCGACTCCAAGCGCAACCGCGAGTTCCTCGAGCAGTTCTCGCTCGACACCTTGAGGATGGTCGGCACGCTGCGCCTCGCCGGCAGCATGTACGGCCTGGTACAGACCAAAGACGGCCTGGTGCATCGCGTCGCGGTGGGCGAGCACCTGGGCCAGGCCGAAGGCAAGATCACCGACATCACACCGTCCAAAATCAGCCTCGTTGAAATCGTTCCGGACAGCCTCGGCGGGTATATGGAGCGGCCCGCCGCGCTCGCCCTGAACGAGTAAGGTCCAGCAGGGAGTCCTCGCAATGCATGCCTCTAGCCTCTTGAAGCGCATCCTCGGCACCGCCGCCTGGGTCGTGATCGCGGGGGCCCTTGCGGTCGTCCCGGGCACGCCGGCGCTGGCCCAGGATCAACTGAGCCTCCAAGCCGTGGACGTGCAGCCCCTCGCCGGACAGCAGCTGCAGCTCACCATGCGGCTGTCGGGTCCGGCGCCGCAGCCGCTGTCGTTCACCATCGACAACCCGGCGCGCATCTCCTTCGACCTGCCGGGGACGACGCTCGCGCTCCCCTCGCGCCGCATCGACGTGCATTCCTCGGGCCTCGACACCATCCTCGCGGCCGAGACCAAGGACCGCACGCGCGTGGTGCTGAACCTCGACAAGCTGGTGCCTTACGACGCGCACGTCGACGGCAACAACATCGTCGTCACGCTCGGCGCCGGCACCGCGGCCGCCGCGGTCGCCCCCGGCCGCGCCCCGGCCGTCGTCAGCGGCGGCGGCGCCGTGGCCGCGAGCTCCGGCGGCTCGCGCGAGCTGCGCTCGATCGACTTCCGCCGCGGCACCGACGGTGCCGGCCGCGTGGTCGTCAAGCTCTCCGACCCGCACATACACATCAGCCTGAAACAGCTCGGCAACCAGATCCTGGTCGACTTCAGCGACGCCGGCGTGCCGGCCAACCTGCTGCGCCGCTATGACGCCACCGACTACGGCACTCCGGTGGTCGGCTTCGACGTCTCGCGGGTCGGCAACGGCGCGCGCATCGCCATCAACGCCAACGGCGACTACGAGCAGCTCGCCTATCAGTCGGACGACCAGTACGTGGTCGAAGTGGCGCCGCGGCGCAAGGCGAGCGCCCTGGCCGAGGAGAAGCCGGTCTATACCGGCGAGCGCCTCACCCTCAACTTCCAGGACATCGACACCCGCGCGGTGCTGCAGCTGCTGGCCGATGCCAGCGGCCAGAACATCGTGGTGAGCGACTCGGTGACCGGCAACGTGACGCTGCGCCTGCAGAACGTGCCGTGGGACCAGGCGCTCGACATCGTGCTCAAGACCAAGGGCCTCGACAAGCGCCGCGACGGCAACGTCATCATCGTCGCCCCGCAGGCCGAGCTCGCCACGCGCGAGAAGGCCGAGCTCGCCGCCCGCAAGGACGTCTCCGACCTCGCGCCGCTGCGCTCCGAGTACCTGCAGGTCAATTACGCCAAGGCGCAGGACATGGCGGCGCTCATCAAGTCGCAGAACAACTCGCTGCTGTCCACGCGCGGCAGCGTGGCGGTGGATGAGCGCACCAACACCCTGCTGCTGCTCGACACCTCCGACAAGCTGGCGGATATCCGCCGCCTGGTCGCCACCCTCGACATTCCGGTGCGCCAGGTGCTGATCGAGTCGCGCATCGTCATCGTCAACAACGACTTCGAGCGGCAGATCGGCGCGATCTTCGGCATCACCGCCTGGCACCAGGGCGGCAGCAACCTCTACAACACCACCGGCACCGCCGCGGGCATCGACACCCAGGCGACCACCTTCATCAACGGGCAGAACGCGATCAACAACGCGATCAACGCCGGCACGACGCCGGTGCCGCTGGCGACCTACGGCATCCCGTCGGCGAACAACCGCTACAACGTCAACCTGCCGGTGACCAACCCGGCCGGCTCGATTGCGCTCGGCCTGGTCGGCAACAACATCCTGGTCGACCTCGAGCTCAACGCGGCGCAGGCCGAGACTCAGGCGAACATCATCGCCTCGCCGCGCGTCATCACCGCCAACCAGAAGGAGGCGACGATCGAGCAGGGCGTGGAGATTCCGTACCAGCAGTCGGCCTCGAGCGGCGCCACCACCATTCAGTTCAAGAAGGCGGTACTGTCGCTCAAGGTCACCCCGCAGATCACGCCCGACAACCGCATCATTCTCGACCTCGACGTGCGCGACGACAGCGTCGGCACCGTAGTGGTGGCCTCGGGCGGCGTGAACGTGCCCTCGATCGACACGCGCGAGATCTCGACCCAGGTGCTGGTGAACGACGGCCAGACCGTGGTGCTGGGCGGCATCCTGCAGACCACCCAGCGCGAGGACGACACCAAGGTGCC